>JAFUDL010000232.1 GCA_017459225.1 Kiritimatiellia bacterium | reverse complement strand
TGTCTGAGCTTGGCGTCAACTACGAGTTCGACCGCGTGGCCTACTGCCTAGTCTTGACTAGCGCACAGGGAGCGAAGAACTACGCGTGGACGTCGTTCGACGCCATGACGCTCGACACTGCGGCACTAGGAATTCCCATTGCGAGACGTGGGCGCTCGTTCCAACAGAAGGTGGGCAACCTTCGCGTGAAGTCTAACGTGGGCGGAGTGGCAAACGGCGCGTTTGCCGACGGCAACATAGAGTTCTGGTCCTGCAACTACGGAATCGGAAACAATGCCACGCTGGAGCTTGGCGGAAGCGACGAGACGTTCGACTTCGACGACATGCCGGACTGGAGCAACAATCCCGGGCATGGCGCGATGCAGGTGCACAACTACAGGGAGGGCCAGACGGTATGGGCAATCAACAGGTTCGGCAACGACGGCCGGTCGCTCGACATTGGAATCGGCAACAATGGCGGCAATGCCTTGTACTCCGACTGGACGAACGCCGGCAACGCCGGCGGCTGGGCTGATCGCAGGCTGTACATCCTCATACGTCCCGGCAGGCCTAGCCGCGACTGGCTTGCCGCCGCCGAGCAGTCCGTGTGGGACGCGAAATACGCCAGCGGCAATCTTGTCGAGGAGATGGTGGGTGAGGTTTCCTCAAAGATCGGCGCGGAGCTGGACGGATGGGAGTTCGCCACGGCCACAGACATTCCGGCAAACTCTGCCGTGAACGACGCCAACTGGAGGGCGCAGAACCTCTACAAGCGAGGCGACAGGCGCGCGGAACTCAGCTCGTCCGGCAGGAAGATTGCGCGCGTCGGGTACTACATGCTGCTTAAGAGGCCTGGCATGGACCCTGTCTGGATCTGGACTGCCATGGATGCGTTCACGCAGGACATCTACAAGTACGGCCTGCCGGAGGGCGGATACTTCTTCAAGGAGAAGGTCGGCAATCTCGTGGTGAGGTCCAATTCATCTGCTGTCACGACCGGCAACTATCCGGATGGCGGAATCGTCGAGTTCTGGGCGTCGAACTACAACTACGGCCCGGGTTTCAATGACGTTGACGGTTCTGGCAGTGCCTTCGACTGGGACGACGGCGGCTACGATGCCGGCTACAACGGGCATGGCTCCATGCAGGTGCACAACTGGAGGGAGCATCAGACTCTCTGGTCGCTGACACATTTCAACGGAAACAATCTTGTCGGCATCGGAATAGGAAACGATCCTTCCGGCACCCACACCGACTATACGTTCAACTACACGGGCGGAGAATACGAGATCCGTCGGCTTGCGGTGTTTGTGAAGTTTGCGGTGGCGTCGATTGATTCCGTGCAGGTTTCTGCCGACCGCAAGACGGTCTTGGTGGAATTCTCCGGTGACCTTGCGCTTGGAGCCGCGTTCAGGATGAAGGCCGAGATTGACGGAGCCGACGTGACTCAGGCGGAGCCCGTAGGCGAGAACGCCCTGCGACTCCACGTGGCAGGGCTTGCGGCCGGGACGTCCTACTACGTCACGCTGCGCAATGTGGAGACGGCGGAAGGAGTATTGGACGCCATATCCGCGCGGTTCGACGTGTCGGCGCAGGGCGGCATGCCTGGCTTCCTCGGGAGCGTTGCGGAGGCGTCCAGCTACACGCCGATACTTGCAACGCCCAATTTGGTCCCCATCCCCGCGCAGAACTTCACAAGCACCTTCAAGTACGACTTGGACACGCGCAGGGTGCTGGAATCCCCGTTCGACAGGATCGCGTTCGCGATGGAGCTGGTGACGAAGAATGAAGGCGACACTTGGTGGGTATGGGTGTCCATGGACGCGTTCACCGACGATCCGATGGCGATAGGCGTTCCGTACTATGGATCGGGCATCTACTGGCAGCAGACGGTCACGGACATGACGGTAGCCAGCTCCGGCAACATCACCAACCCTCTTACGACGGGCGAACACCTCGACGGGAACCTTGAGTTCTGGAGCAACAACTACGGCGGCGCAATTGGTCTTGCCGGAATCGGAGGCGATCCCGGCAAGTACGATTTCAACGACACTGTCTCCGGGGATCCTACAGGCCTCGGGTACGGTTCGATGCAGATCCACAACTGGAAGGCAGGCGAAACGATATTCGCGTTTAACAGGTTCGGCGGCGGACAGAGCGGAGCCCTGGACATCAGCATCGGGACGTGGACCTCCGGAAATGCGGCGGACTGGACGCAGATGCAGACCGCGAACTCGTTTTCTTCAGGGAAGATATACGCGTTCGTGCGCAAGATTCCGCCGCTGGTGGACGAGTTCGGCACGCCGCTTGATTTCATCGCGCAGCCACGTAACAGGCGCGTGAAGGCGCATGAGACCGCTTACTTTGCGGCGCGCGCCATCGACGCGACTTCGTATCAGTGGTTCAAGAACGGTTCGCCGATTCCTGGCGCCAATGCATCGATTCTCGAACTGTCTGACATAGGCCGGCGCGACGCCGGAGCGTACAAGGTGCTGGCGATCGGACCCGATGGAGCTTCGTTCAGCAAACAGGTGACGCTCACGGTCATCATGAACGGCACGATCATGCGCTTCCGGTAGCAGCTTGCTTTTTATAACGAGGTAATTGCAAAACCTCCAAAAACATCTCACGCCAAGTTCGCAAAGTACGCGAAGTTCTGTTTCATGGATGACTTTGCGAACTTAGCGGACTTTGCGTGAAACTAAAAAGCAGGTTTTGCAACTGGCTCTAACGCTAAAAGCATCATCAAGGTGACAGACACTCCGTCAGGCGGAAGACGGTGAAGTTCGTCGACATGGACGGTCAGCCTTCGGGCCACGCCGGACAAGGTGGAAGCGCGTCGGGTCCGAAGGATTCCTCGACTGCCGCGAGGAGTTCGGAAACGGAGTGTATCTCGTTCAGGCGGCGGCGGAAGACCGCTGCTCCGGGGCGGCCGTTGAAGTAGCGGAAAAGGTGCGTGCGGGAGACTATCGAGACGAGTCCGTCGGAAGATGGAAGGTGGTCATCGGGAAAGTCGCGCGCGAGCTGGGCGCTGAACTGGAGAAGAAGCGAGAGGTGCTCGGCGAATGCGGCGTTCTGGAGTGCCATGCGGCGCGAAGGAGCCTCGAGAACTTCTGACGGCTCGTCGCTGCGGACGTCGGAGAACAGCCAGGGGTTCGCGAGGGCGGCGCGTCCGAGCATGATGGCGGCAACGCCAGTCTCGGCCATGCGGCGCGCGGTGGAGGGGTTGTACACGCCGCCATTGCCGGTGACGGAAATCTTCGCGCGCTCGACGAGCTCGGCGAGAAGGTCGAGGTGGACGTCGCCGCCATGCATCTGAGATGTGAAGCGGGCGTGCAGGATGAAGCCTGAGCAGCCGGCCGTCTCGGCGGCGTCGAGAAGTTCGAAGAGAAGCACCTTGTCGGGACGCGGACCGGGACGCGTCTTGAGCGTGAGCGGAAGGGTGGTCGCCTCGCGCATCGCGAGGAGGCATTCATGGACGAGCGATGGGTTGTGGATCAAGGCAGCGCCTGCGCCTTCATGCACGATGTTGGGCATGGGGCAGCCGGCGTTGAGGTTTAGCTCGACGAAGCGGTTGAGCTTTGTGGCCTCGGCGGCGGCAAAGGCGAGTTCGTGCGGCTTAGAGCCGAATATCTGGCATGCGACGGGTCCTTCGCCTGGCATCGTCTCCATGAGCTGGCGCGTGGGCGACGAGCCGTGGAAGAGCCCTGCCGCGCTCACCATCTCGGTGTATGTGAGGTCCGCACCGCGCCGCGTGCAGAGCAGGCGGAACGGCGCCGAAGTGAATCCGGCGAGAGGCGCTAGATGGCATTTGACTTTTTGCATTGCGTGCATGCCGCACATTATATCAAATCCTTCGCCGCTCTTGAGCAACAAGGCAATCATTTGCTATAATATTGCCGTACCGCTCGTGAGGCGGCGCGCAGGAATTTCAAAAAACAGAAAGAAGAAAGACAATGAAACCGGTAAAGATCGCGATGATGGGCATGACCCACGGCCACACCCGCAAGTACTACCAGACGCTTCTCGAGAACAAGAAGCTCGACTGGGTGGCAAGCTGCGCCCAGGACGAAGAGGCGAAGAAGGTGTACGAAATCTACAAGACGGGCGTGCCATGCTATCTCGACCCAGACAAGATGTACGCCGAGCATCCCGACATCGAGGCAGTGGTCATCGCCTCGGCAAACGACCGCCACTACGAGCAGATGAAGTGGTGCGCCGAGAAGGGCATCCACATCCTCTCCATGAAGATCCCCTCGTTCGACATGGAGGAGTACGACAAGATGATCGAGCTCGTGGACAAGGCTGGCGTCGTGTGCCAGATCGAACTCGAGATGCACTACAATCCTGTGGTCAAGCGCCTCAAGAAGCTCATCGACGACGGCGCCATCGGCAAGGTGAAGGCCGTGCAGGCCACCAACATCACGCTCTCGCCAGTGTGGGCCTTCCCCTGGCAGGGCGATCCCAAGGCGAGCTTCGGCAGCGTGGTGCCGCTCAAGAAGGGCGACCACCGCTTTCGCGGCGGCGCGCTCTGCGACCACCCGCACATCTTCGACCTCATCCGCCATCTCACCGGTTCCTCCTTCGACTACATCTTCGCCGAAGTCGCGCCGAACCTGCGCAAGGAGCTGAAGGTTGAGGACATGCTAATGGCCGTGGGCAAGCTCAAGGACGGCACGGCGTTTCTCTTCGATCCCTCGTGGAGCCGCCTCGAGGAGCGCCTCAAGGTGCCTGGTCCTGGCTGGGAGCGCTTCCCCAAGCGCATGGAGGTGAACGTTACCATCACCGGCGAGAAGGGCATGCTCACTTGCGATTGCTTCGGCCCCAACGTGTACCACAACGGCGCCCCCAACGACCGCTACACCGTGCAGTACACGTACTTCGACGAGTGGGTGGGCCTCATCGACGAGTTCGTGGACTGCATCCGCAACCACAAGACGCCGCTCATCAACCTCAAGTGGCACAAGGAGACAATCCAGGCGATGCTTGGATGCTACGAGTCCATCGCCTCCGGAAAGATCGCCCGCGTAGGGTGAGCGGGGACTCCCGGCGATGTCCAGCAGCACAGCCTTCGGCGAAGGAACGGCAGCCGAGCTAACTCCCATGCAGCGGCAGTACCGCGCCATCAAGCGCGAACTGCCCCCCGGCGCGATTCTCATGTTTCGCCTCGGCGACTTCTACGAGATGTTCGGCGAAGACGCCGTTACCGCATCGCCCATCCTCGGCGCCACGCTCACGCAGCGCGCGGGCGCGCCACTATGCGGCATCCCGTACCACGCGCTTGACGCCTACCTCGCGAAGCTCATCCGCGCCGGCAAGACGGCCGCCATCTGCGACCAGATGGAAGACCCCCGCCTCGTCAAGAAAGGGCACGTGGTGCGCCGCGAGGTCACGCGCATCGTGACGCCAGGCACCGTCACGGAGGACGGCCTTCTCGACGCCGACACCAACACCTACATCGCCGCGGTCTCTGGTCTCGGCATGGCGCTGATGGACCTTTCGACAGGCGAATTCGCCGTGGAGCCGTTCGCCTCGCGCGAGAAGCTCGAGGACGCGATAGCGCGCTACCGTCCCGCAGAGCTCGTGCTGCCGCGCGAGGAATCCGAATCGTCCTCGATCGACGAAGCTTCCACCGCGCATGCAGGCCCCGCCGGCGTAAACATCTCCCGCGCCGAGGCATGGACCTTCAGTCTCGACGCCGCGCGCGAGGAGCTGCTGCGCCACTTCAACGTGACTGCGCTCGACGGCTTTGGCCTTGAAGGGCGCAACGACCTCATCTGCGCGGCGGGCGCGCTTCTACACTACGTGCACACCACGCTTCGCCATGCTGTGGCGCACGTGAGAAGCGTGCGGCTCAGGGAGTCGGCCGACGCTCTTGCACTTGACGCTGGCACGATACGCCACCTTGCGCTTCTTCCCGGCGACGGCGTGACGCGCGAGGCGTCGCTCCTCGGCGTCCTGAACGTTACCCACACCCCAATGGGCGCGCGCCTCGTGGCGAACTGGATACGCAGGCCGCTCAGACGCGCGGAGCAGATCAATGCCCGCCTGGACGCGGTGGAGACGTTCGTGAAGGACCGCACGCGCCTTTCGTCCCTGCGTTCGCGCCTCTGCGGCGTGCGCGACCTTGAGAGGCTTATCGCGAAGGTGGACGGAGGGCGCGCCAACGCGCGCGACCTGCGCGCGCTAGCCGCGTCGCTGCGTCCCGTTCCGGACGTGCTCGCCGAAGTTCCCGCCGGCGTTCCGGTGCTCGATTCCATCCGCTCGCGCTTGTCGCCTGAAAGCGAGGTGGTGGACCTCATCGACCGCGCGATCGCCGAGAATCCCAACGTGCTTCTCTCAGAGGGCAATCTGATTGCGCCGGGATACAACGCCGAACTCGACGAACTGCGCGCCATCGCCGCCGAAGGGCATCGCTGGATTGCGGCCTATCAGGCGCGCGAGGTGGAGCGCACCGGCATAAAGACGCTGCGCGTTCGCCGCAACGGCGTGTTCGGATTCTACATCGAGATATCGAAGGCCGCAGCTGCAGGCGCGCCGCCTGAGTACGAGCGCCGCCAGACACTCACCAACGCCGAGCGCTTCACCACGCCCGAGCTGAAGGAGTACGAGCAGAAGGTGCTGGGGGCGCAGGAGCGCAGCTGCGCGCTCGAGCAGGAGATCTTCAAGGAAGTTGTGGCGAAGGTGGCAGAGCGCACGGAGCGCATACAGTCCACAGCGGCGGCTGTGGGCGAGCTCGACGCGCTTCTCTCGTTCGCCGACCGAGCGCTCGCGCTTGGATATGTGCGCCCGCAGGTGGACGACTCGGACGCCCTTGAAATCGTTGACGGGCGCCATCCGATAATCGAGCAGCTCCCCGACGCCGAGCCGTTCGTGCCGAACGGCGCGAAGCTCAACTGCACCACCGACCAGATCATGCTCATCACCGGTCCCAATATGGCGGGAAAATCCACCTACATCCGCCAGGTGGCCACCATCGCCGTGATGGCGCAGGCCGGCAGCTTCGTGCCCGCCTCTTCGATGCGCCTCGGCGCGCTCGACCGCGTGTTCACGCGAATCGGCGC
>JAFUDL010000231.1 GCA_017459225.1 Kiritimatiellia bacterium | reverse complement strand
GAACATGCCAAGCAACAACACACCAAACAATGTCGTTTTCCTCATTTCTTTCATCACCTTTATTTTTGCCTGTTTGAGGGAATTCAGTACATCGGCATCTTGAACGGTGCCTCCGGCGCGTCCGTGAAATCATGCACCGTCACTTCCTTCTGGCGCGCCTTGGTTGTCCACAACCGCCGCAGAGGGGATTTCTCAGAAAGGACGATCTTGTTGCCGCGAAGCACCACGCCCTTCTCGCCCGGCTTGAGCGTAGCACCTCCCCACATGCACACCACCGCCGAATCGTCTGCGATGCGCTTCGTCGCGTTCGTGGAGATGAACGTGTTGTTTTCCACGCGCACGTCCGACACGTTCGCGAGGCGCACGCCGCAGTAGAGCGGATTCTCCACTACGTTTCCCGCAAACAGAAGTCCGTTGCAGGAACGCGCCCTGCCATGGTGTCCGAGCGCGATGAGGTGGGGGCCCAACCGCTCGCTCGGACCAAACCAGCAGCCAGTCACCGACACGTTGCGGTTCGGAATTGAGATTTCCTTCGCGCACGAAATCGGAGAGGTCTCCGGATTGCCTATCGCCCCAGGGCTCGTCTGCTCCACCTGGATCGTTTCGCGCGTCAGGCATGTCTGCTTTCCTCCAAACGTGTATCCTGCAAACAGACAGTTAGTCACCACCACGTTTTCGCACCCGTCGATCTGCAGCGCATGGTTGTTAGGGATGTCCTTCACCACAGCGTTCTCGAAACGGATGTTGCGTCCGCACGCAAACGCGGCGACGACGCAGCGCCCCTGGCAGTCGAACACGCCGCCCGACACCGCAACGTCGCTGACGCCGTTCGTCGCATCGGTTCGCGGCACGAGGTTGTAGAGGAAGATCGACCATCGTCCTCTGCGGTCCGGCACCGAGCGGATGATGGCCGAACGGGCGGGATCCATCGCGCGTGCGGCGACCTCTGGCGTCCAGCCGTCCGTTGCGCGCTCCACGCCCCCCGCCAGTTCCAGGCGCACGTGCGGACGCAGCGTGAGGAACGAAATGCGGTATTCGCCGGGCGGGACGACCACCGTGCCCCCTCCTGCCGCCGACACGCGGTCGATGCATTTCTGAATTGCGGGTGTAGAGTCAACACGCCCCGCCTTATCCGCACCAGCCTCGGTCACGACCGCCCGCGCCGCGCTCGCTGCAATCGGCAGCATCGCACTTGCCGCAAACACCATAATCATTGAGCGAGCCTTGGCAAACTTGATTTGATCGGTTGATTTGAACATCATGAAACCTCATTGCTTTTACGCAGGAAGAAATCCATCTCAAGCGTCGAATTCTCCTTCCTGTAATACACAAACACGGCACCAGCCTTCACAGTTGCTTCTCAAACTTACGTTCAAGGAAAATCTCTGGTTTTTGCGTTTCAAGCGAGCAATATATCATATATTTGGGAATGGAGCAAGTTCAACAAACACTTTTATGAGGGAATACGGATCAGTCACATACACTTTTATGAGGGAATCTTCCATGTCTAACATTGGCAGCAAATCGCTCACGACCTCCACGAAAAGCCCCATCGCCGACGGCATACGGCACATCGATGCATTCAGAATCAATATCCCTTGTTGATCAGCCAAGCGCGAAGAAAAGGATTGAAGAAACGATACTCTTTGTCGTGGACAAATACGAGTCCGTCGGCGACAAGGCGCTGAAGCGCCTTTGTAGCCGTGCCAGATGACGGCACCTCCGCAGCCGACATGAACTCCGACGAGTACACGTTGCGTCCGCCTAGTTTCGCCAAGGCGACGAGCACTTTAAACTGGTACCTCGTGAGGCGCGTTGTCTGCAACTCGAAGGGCCCGCTCTCCTGCTCGAAGATCTCTTCCAAAGCGGGCTTTATGTCCGCAGTTGAGAGACGAGAGCCTTTTTCCGTAGTGTTCCACACTGCAGCACATAATTGTTGGACATCGCCTGTCGTTCGTCCCGTAAAATCAAACACAGCATCTATGAAAGCCCTGTCAGCGATTCTGTTTCCGGTCTTGAATCGTTCGATCAGGAACGGGGCGAACTCGTCGTCGGGAATGTTCGCCACGCTAATGGTCATGGCCGACTTGAAAAATGGACTCTTTGGATTCGTGAAGATGTCCACCATGTCGCTCCGCACGCTTCCAGAGAAGACAAAGCACGTATCCTGCAGGAACTGAATCTTCCCGCGTAGCATGGCCAGCACCTGGTCTCCGGCATCCAACTTTTTCACCTCCTGGAATTCATCGAACACCACGAACATGCGTTCATCGCTGGAGAACTTCTCAATAAGTGCCATGACGTCGGACATTGAACTTGGGTCTTCGGCCATGCGCGAATCCACCGATACGACCGGCATGCCGTTTCCGGGATCGACCGAAAGCGTCGGGCGAAGCCGAGCCATGAAACTCAATGCACGTGAGACAAAAGATTCTTTCTTCCCCAACTGTGCCGCCGCCGTTGCGACGCGGTTGCAGAAATCGGCAACCGTGCGGATGTTCAGAAGATCGACATACATCATGCGATATCGCTTCAACCCATTGCATACCGAATAGACAAGCGATGTCTTGCCCATACGGCGCTCACCGACGAGAACGACGTTCTGGCCGTCCTTCACGCACGTGGCCAGCCGTTTCTGCAAATCAGGACGAGGGCAGAATGTCTCTCCCGTCACGACACAACCGTATTTAAATGGTTTCATGCTGGCATTATACCATATCGACTCCGGCATCTGCAATAAGAAATTCAACCATTTAGTTTAAAACCATTTGGTTGAATATATCCGCCCTTGCCGTCAGGCTTGTGCTTTTAAAATCAGAACCGTTTTGCAATTGATTCCGCCTCGCTTCGTCGGCTGGCGGCGGTTTCATCGAAACCGCCCTACATTCTCGGTCGCGGCCATTCACTTGGCTTTCTTGACGGAAAGCGCAGTCTTCTTCATCCAGTCATCGCGGAATGACTTTGCCACCTTGCTCGAACCCTGCACGTTTACCATGTAGAGACGGGCCTTGCGCGTCTTGACGTTGGCCTCTGCCCATGTACCACCGGCGCCGCCATGGGAGAGTGAACCCTTTCCGTCCACTTTCATGCCGAAGCTGTAACTGACTTTCACGCACTTGGGCGTCTGCTTGGCCGTCCACTTCTCCATGAGCGGAGCGGAGATCAACCTGCGGCCGTCGGGCGCCAGACCCCCGCGTGCGATCATCTGGAAGAACT
>JAFUDL010000230.1 GCA_017459225.1 Kiritimatiellia bacterium | reverse complement strand
CTTTTCATCGAATATGCAGACGGCGGCCGTGAGGTGCGCACCACGAACGCGCGCGACTGGACGGCCGGCGTTGGCGGCCCCGTGAAGCGCGCCGCCATCTTCGACGGCGAAATCTACGACTCCCGTGTCTCCGCGCCCGTGAAGGGCGCCGCATCGTTCGCGCCCGCAATCGTGTGCGACGACTTCGGCGGCGAGGTCTTCCCTAACGAAGGCGCCGAGATCGTGCGCCGCTTCGACCTTGCCCTCAAACCCGTTGAGGCATACTGCTGGAACGGCGTCACCGGCGCGGCCAACGGCGTGTTCGGCACCGTGGTCAAGACGCGCGTCTTCAAGAAGGGCGAGAAGCTCGCCGTGAAGCCGGGCGAGACGCTCGTCGTCGACTTCGGGCAGAACGCCGCCGCTGTTCCCCACTTCCGCATGACAGCCAAGGCCGGCACCACTCTCACGTGCCTCCCAGCCGAGATGCTCAACGAGGCGAACGGCGAGCGCCGCCGCGGAAACGACGGTCCTTCCGGATCCGTCTACCGCGAGAACCTGCGCATGCCCGGCCAGGGAATGCGCCTTGTCTACACTTTCGGCGACGCGCCGGCCGACTATTTCCCGCGCTTCACTTTCTTCGGCTACCGCTACATATCCGTGACGGCGGATGGTGACGTGTCGCTCGACGTAGAGAGCGTGCCCGTGACGTCCATCACGAAGGAGATGGAGACAGGCCACATCGAGACTGGCGTGGCCGACGTGAACAAGCTCATCTCCAATGTTTACTGGGGCCAGCTCTCCAACTACCTCTCCGTGCCCACTGACTGCCCACAGCGCAACGAGCGTCTTGGCTGGACGGCCGACACGCAAGTGTTCGCCGAGGCTGGCACGTTCAACGCCGACACCTCGCGCTTCTTCCACAAGTGGATGCGCGACATGCGCGACACGCAGCACGAGAAGGGCGGCTTCCCGGGCGTTGCACCTAGGGCGCAGTATGGCGGCGAAGTGATGCGTCTGGGGTGGTCCGACGCCGGCGTGATCGTGCCCTACCAGGTGTGGAAGCAGTTCGGCGACGTGAAGATTATCAAGGAGAACTGGGCCGCGATGGAGAAGTACATGGCGCGCTGCGCCGAGACGCGCTATGAGCACAAGGCGATCCAGGGCGAATGCCGCAACTACCAGTGGGCCGACTGGCTCAGCTACGAGGCACTTGAATCGTGCAGCGGTAGATTCCACGGCCAGCATGGTCCGAAGGCCGAGGCTATCCACTACTGGGAGTATCTCGGCGCGTGCTACTGGCTCTGGAACTCCGGCATGATGCGCGAGATGGCCCTTGCCGCAGGCAGCAGCGCCGACGCCGCAAAATATGCCCGCATGCAGGCCGATGCGCGCAAGTACCTGAAGGAGAAGTTCTTCGACGCCGACGGCAAGTTCAAGCTAGGCCTGCTCAACACGATGCAGACGCCCGCGCTCTTCGCGCTGAAGCTCGGCCTCGTGGAGGGGGCGGCGAAGGCGCGCATGGCCGCGGCCCTCAAGAAGAACATCGTCGACCACGGCGACTGTCTGCAGACCGGCTTCCTCGGCACGTCCATCCTGATTGACACTCTCACCGAGAACGGCATGGCCGACGTTGCGTACACGCTTCTTCTGCAGCACAAGAACCCGAGCTGGCTCTACTCCGTCGATCAGGGCGCTACGACGATCTGGGAGCGCTGGAACAGCTACGTCAAGGCCACGGGATTTGGTCCCGTCGGCATGAACAGCTTCAACCACTACGCCTATGGTGCCGTTCTTGCGTGGATATACAAGACCGCAGCCGGCATTGCCGCCGATCCGAACGCACCCGGCTTCAAGAACATCGTCATGGCCCCGAAGCCCGATCGCCGCCTTGGCTATGTGAAGGCCGAGTACAAGACTCCGCACGGCGTCGTGAAGAGCGCCTGGCGCTATGAAGGCGACACGTGGATCTGGAACTTCACGGTTCCCGAAGGCACCACCGCCACCGTGATACCTCCCGCTTACGGCGCGAAGCCCACCACCTACAAGCCAGGCGACTACCAGATCAGCTTGAGGCTGAGCTGTCAGCTCTGAGCGCGCCGCTAGACGGCGCGGAGGATGAGTCCCTTGAGGTAGAGTCCTTCGGGGAAGTTGAGCGACACGGGGTGGTCGCCTGAAGCCTGGCGCGTTCGCGCGACGATCTGGAAGTCGCGCTTCGCGTCGAAGGCGGCCTCCGCGCATATCTTGTCGAAGAGGTCCGGCGTGACTGCGCCCGAGCATGAGAATGTGGCGAGTATGCCGTTGGGGCGAAGAAGCTTCATCGCGAGGAGGTTGATGTCCTTGTACCCGCGCGTCGCGCGCATTAGGCCGGCCTTTGTGTCGGCGAACTTCGGAGGGTCGAGCACGATCATGTCGAACGAGCGGCCCTGGTCGCGGTAGAGGCGCAGCTGCTTGAACACGTCGGCCTCAACGTAGTCGCACTTCGTGCCGCAGAGATGGTCGAGGTCGGTGTTGCGGCGCGCGAGGTCGAGGGCTGCGGAAGAAGCATCCACATGCGTCACGGAGAGCGCGCCCGCGGCGCGCGCGGCGAGGCCGAAGCCGCCGGTGTACGAGAAGCAGTTGAGCATGTCGGCGCCGTTCGCGAGCGAGCCGACAGCGTCGCGGGCGTCGCGCTGGTCGAGGTAGAAGCCGGTCTTGTGACCGCGGCGGACGTCCACGAGATACTTGATTGCGCCTTCCTGGATTGGAATCAGCTCGGGCGGCTCCTCGCCAGCAAGAAGGCCTACTTCGTTCGGCAGGGGTGCGTCTGCGGCGGGAGAGGATGTACGCAGACCCTCGCGCGTGCGGGAGTCGACGTCGCTGCGGTTGTACACCCCGCGGCAGCCTGGCACGAACTGGCGGATGGCGTCCACTATTGCGTCTTTCCAGAACTCCGCGCCAGCGGAGGCGAGCTGCAGCACCACGAAGCCGTCGTAGTAGTCGGCGATCACGCCGGGCAGACCGTCGTTTTCGGCGTTGACGAGGCGGAAGGCGTTCGTCTCGCCGCGCACCCAGAAGTCGGCGCGGCGGCCTATGGAGGCGGCAACGAGGTTGGCGATGAAGGAGGCGTCAGGAACTGCGTCCGGCGCGAAGCTGAGCATGCGCACGCGTATCTGGCTTGCGGGAGAGTACGATCCGTATCCGATGGTGCGGCCTTTGGAGTCCTTGACCGCCACCGTCTCGCCCGATCTGGGGGTGCCTGTGACCTCGCGGACTGCTCCTGAGAATATCCAGGGGTGGTGGTGGATTGTGGAATAGTCGCGCTTTGGATTGAGAGTTATGCTGTTCATGGCGACGAATAGTATAGCATGAAAAATGATTTCAGGGGGTTTTCATCTGTGAAGATTTTTGGTAAAATTCATTTTCCATGTCAAAACAAGACTACAGATACTTTCCTCTGATGGAGGTGGCGAAATGATGTTCGCCGCCTCATCGGCGCCGGTGGAGGTGTCGGCCGTGGCCGTGTTCTGCGCGCTTTGCCTGCTGCTTTTCGTGGGCAATGCGGCGCGGGCGCGGCTCACCTTCCTGCAGAGGCTGTATCTTCCAAGCTCGGTGATCGGCGGGCTCCTCGGGCTTCTGGTGGTCTCTCTCGCGGGCTCATTTCTCCCCGACGGGGCGAGACCTGTCTTCGACGCTCACGTGAAGCTCGCGCGCGACGTGCCGGGATTTCTCATCAACGTGATTTTCGCCACTCTCTTCCTCGGCAAGGCTCTGCCGCGCATGAAGACCGTCGTGCGCCTCGCGTTTCCGCAGCTGTGCGTGGGGCAGATCATGGCGTGGGGGCAGTACGTGGTGGGCCTTGGACTCACTGGATTCGTCTTCAAGAAGCTGTTCTTCGGCGGTTCGCATGTGTCGGAGCTCTTCGGTAACCTGCTCGAGGTGGGATTCGAGGGCGGACATGGAACGGTTAGCGGACTCGAGGAGAGCTTCAAGACGTTCGGCTGGGCCGAGGGTACCGCTCTTGGATACACAATGGCCACGGCCGGCATGATCATCGGCATCGTTCTTGGCATGACGATGGTGCAGTGGGCGTTCCGCAGGGGAATCGTGAAGGAGGTGGTGACCTTCGACGAGCGCAAGGTGCACGAAAGAAGGGGAGTGCATCTGAAGGGACGCCGTCCCGACGCCGGCAAGCAGACCGTGATGTGCGACTCGATCGACTCTCTTGCCTGGCACATCGCCGTGGTGGGTCTTGCCGTTCTCATCGGCTTTGGAATGCTCAAGGGACTGCAGGCGGCCGAAGTCGCGCTCTTCCCCGAGGCGGAGACGCGTATCTTCAGGGGTTTCCCTCTCTTTCCTCTCTGCATGCTCGGCGGTGTGCTGCTGCAGTTCGTGACGAAGGCGGTGAGGAAGGATCTTCTGATCGACCGCGGTCAGATGGAGCGCATTTCCGGCGCCACGCTAGACTTTCTAGTGGTGTCCGCCGTTGCCACGATCCAGCTCAAGGTGGTTGCGGCAAACTGGCAGCCGCTCGTGATCACCATCGTTGCAGGCACGGCCTGGAGCGTGTGGGTGGTGATGCGCGTTGCGCCCCGCGTGTTCGGAACGGCGTGGTTCGAGCGCGCAATGGCCGAGTTCGGCCAGGCGACGGGTGTCACGGCCACTGGACTAATGCTTCTTCGCACGGTCGATCCCGAGAACCGCACGCCCGCGGCGGTGAGCTTCGGCTACAAGCAGCTTCTGCAGGAGCCCGTGATGAGCGGCATCTGGACGGCGCTCGCCTTCACGCTAGTCTTCAACATCGGCTGGTTCAAGGTGTGGCTTATATCGCTCTTCATGCTGCTCGTGTGGGGCGGCGTGGCGGTTTACATCAACCGCGTGAACGCGCGTTCGCGCGCCGCGCATTAGAAGGCGAATGCCTACTTGCGGTAGCGGTGGGACGACTCGGCGCGGCGCATTTCCTCGCGCGCGCTTTCGGCCTTGAGGCGGCAGTACGCCTGCCAGCGTTCGGGTGAGAGTGTGCCGTCGGCAAGGGCCGCCTTGACGGCGCAGCCCGGTTCGGTGTCGTGGCGGCAGTTGGAGAACCTGCATCCTGAGAATAGCGCCTCGACGTCGGCAAAGGCGTCCGATATTCCATCCTCCGCCTCCCACATTCCAATCTCGCGCATTCCCGGGGTGTCGATCACGAGCGCGCCGCAAGGGAGGCGCACGAGCTCGCGCTCGGTGGTGGTGTGGCGGCCTTTGGAGTCCCACTCGCGCACTTCGAGCGTCGGCATGAGATCATCGCCCGCAAGGGCGTTCACAAGCGACGATTTGCCGACGCCGGAGGAGCCGATGAAGGCGAGGGTGCGGCGCGGCTGCACGTATTGGGAGAGGTTTTCGAGTCCGAAACCCGTACGCACGGAGATGGCGTGCACAGGCGCGCCGCCGGAGTGCGCCGTGGCTTCTGAGACGAGGCGATCGCGCGTCTGGGCGTCCACGAGGTCGCATTTGGTGATGAGCACGGCCACCGGCGCGCCGGAGGAGCGTCCTAGCGAGAGAAAGCGCTCGATTCGGCGCACGTTGAAGTTCTGGTTGGCGGAGGTGAGGAAGAAGAGGACGTCGAAGTTCACGGCTATAGTCTGCGAGCGGCGTCCTTCGGAGCCTGCGGCCGCGCGCTCGAACTTCGAGCGCCTGGGAAGCGTGGCGAGTATGCGGCTTTCTCCGCTCGGGTTCCACTTGAGCGCCACGAAGTCTCCTGTTGTGGGCACCACGGCGCCGGGGCGGCCGTGGAAGGCGGATGCCTTCTTCCGGGCCGTGCCTTCGCCCGCGTCGCACACGATGCGGTAGTAGTCGCCCCACGTGCCCAGAACGCGCGCGGCGCATGCGCCAGGATAAGGCACTGGCGCACCATCGTAGCCGTATTCGACCACGCCTACGCGCCTATCCGTCTCCTGCGCCTGGTTTTCTGCCGAGTCCTTTTCCATGGCCCTAATTATACCATATCACGTGCCCCGTAGCGACCGCAATGTTGGGTGGAATGCTGCGCAAAACATCGCCGTGGCGGCTTGTGCGGGACGGAATGATATGCTAAACTAGTAGACATGAAAGCAGACATATTTCCATCCATCTACTTCCGCCTTTTCCTCTTCTTCGCGCTTGCTGCGACTGCCGCTGCGGCGCGCGAATGGCCCGACGCGGGCGGCGAACACGAGTACGCCAGGCTCGACTGGGACCTCATCGAGCGCGACATCAAGGGATGGGGCAAGCTTCCGCGGCTCACCAGGGAAGAAAGCGCGAACGAGGCCGCATGCGTTCTGCCGGGCGACAAGGATCCGCTCGACGTTCTTGCGCGCCGCACGCGCGCGCTGATCGCCGATCTTTCCGCT
>JAFUDL010000229.1 GCA_017459225.1 Kiritimatiellia bacterium | reverse complement strand
TTCAGTAGGAACCAGCGGGGGCTGTTCCCACTTGTTGGTTACATATCCCGCTGGCCAGCTATGCGCTCGAGTGGCAGGAGCTGGAAGCCCGGGCAGGCCTTCAGGATGGCAGCGCCAGGCACGAAGCGGAAATCGCCGTTCGCCGCGTCGGCGAATCCAAACGAGCACGGCGCCTCCGCCGAGCCGTTGAGAACGGTGAAGCCAGCGGCGATTCGCGAGTCGATCGATGCTGCGGCCACGCCGTTTGTTCCGCGCGTGTTCACCACCACGTTGTTCGCGATGGGCGCCATGCGCGCCAGTGGTGCCTCCCTGTCGAGGGCGAGTATCTGCTTTCTGCAGTCGATGAAGATGTTGTTCTCCACCGGATTGTACAGCGGTTCGCGAGGATGGTCGCGCATGATGTCAGCAAGGCGCGGATAACGCGCCGCCCACACGCCGTTCGTGTAGTCGAACGCCTTCGCCTTGTCCTCCAGCAGCCACGAGCTGCCGCCATGTTCGGCGCTGTTCCAGTGCTTCCACGTCATGCCGCGGCAGTCGATGGACATCCCCACGAGGCAGCAAGAGAAGATGTTGTTGCGGATCGGATGCTCGCGCCCGCCGCCCACCATGATGCCGCGCGACACGTTGTGGAACACGTTGCCGTACTCCTCGTCGCCGCAGTCGCAGTCGTCGAAGTAGAAGCCCATCGTATTCGCCATCTCCCCTTCTGCGCCAAGGTCGTGCGTGTAGTTGAAACGCAGCATGTTGCCCTGCGTGGTCCAGTCGCGTCCCGTGTAGTATGCGCCAGCGTCGCCCGTCTCCAGCAGTACCCGGTACACGTTGTTGTACTCGAAGAGGTGGTCGTTGCCGCCGTAGAGGACGGCCGAGTGCGGCGCGTCGTGCATCACGTTCGCACGCAGCGTGATGCCACAGCCGTTGACGCCGAAGGCAGGCGCGTACGTGCGCTGGAACACGCCGAAGTCATGCACGTGGTTGCCTTCGAATACTGACTCCGCGCGGCGTAGCGTCTTGCGGTCGCCGCCGCTCGCCGAGACGCCGTTGCGCCCCGTCTGCGCCACCTCGCAGCCGCGCATCACGTTGCGGTCCCCGTGCAGCGTCACGCCCGTTCCACCGCAGCACGCCACGCGGCATCCGACTACCTGCACGTCCGTGCCGGCAAGCGAGAGTCCTGTTCCATAGGCGTATTCGAAGGCGATTCCCTCGAAGCGGACGTGCGCGATCTTCTTCGCCGAGACAAGCGGCTCGCCGAAAGTCGCCATGAACACTTCATCTGTCTCCTTCAACCCACCCTCCGACGGAGAGATGTAGAGCGTCTTGCGTTCGCGGTCGAGGTACCATTCGCCCGGCGCGTCCAGCTCGTCCAGCAAGTTGAACACGTAGAACCTGCGATCCTTGCGCCCCCAGGTGCCGCTCATCACGCCGTATGGAACGGAAGCAGCTAGGCGGATCACGTCGTTCATGCCGTTTTCAGGGCCGTAGCTTGCCGCCTTGACGGAACGGTTATCCCAGTCGTGCGTCCAGTATCCGTTCATCCACACACCCTCGGCAAAGTTCCATCTCTTTGCGCGCGGATTGGAATATACGAACGCGCCGGGCTTGGTCACGTCGCTGCCACCGGCGTTGCGCTTGACTACGGCGCCATGGTCCACGCACTTCGAGAACGAGGTGAATTCCGCATTCGGCCAGCGCGCGAGCGTGCCGAAGCGGTGGTTAATGAAGAGCATAGGCGCGGTTGGCGTGCCTCCAAACGAATGAGACATCGGCGGAATCTTGCCGGGGAGGAGCGTTGAGACGTCGGCCTGCAGCACCTTGCCTCGCGCCTCTTCGGGGAGACGTGCGAGGATGGACGCGTCCGTCACGGGCCTGAACGCGCCCGCCGGCACGCGCACCCCTCCAACCACGCGCGCCGTTCCGGCCTTAGCCGCCTTCCAGACGACTGGCGCGGACTCCGACGAACCACCGTCGCTCTCTTCAAGCGCAAGGCTCCCCTTCAGCACGTAGTCGCCAGGCGCGAGAACGATCTTCACCGTCTCGTCGTTGGCAAACTTCCCCGCCTGGCGCGCCGCGCGCACACCGTCGCGCGCCTCAGCAAGCGTGGCGAACGGCTTCGCGGACGAACCATCGCCGTGCAGTGTCGCAGAGTTATCCACGTGGAACGTCGCAGCGCCCGCGGAAAGCGCCGCACACGCGAGCGCAAATATTCCAGATCGGTTCGTCTTCATTTCTCTTCCTCCAGAACCTAATTTGGCATAATCGGCTTCGATCCCCGCATCCACGTCCAAACCGCCGTCACTAGCGGTTGACGCGTATCTCGAGCATTCCGGCCGAAAGCTTCGGACGGCTCTTCACGACGATCCTGAAAGAGTCGGAATCAATCGGCTCCTTGAAGGTGGCCGACGAAAAGGCGTCCCTCACCGTGGTGTACTTTGCATCCGCCACGTCAGTCCAAGGCAGCCCCGGGAAAAGGCGGCTCTGCACCTTCCACCGCTCCGGCAGCGTGCAGGCGCCGCGTCCCGCGTGGTGGTCGTCGAACCAGTACACCTCGATCGACTTCACCGGCATGCGAGCGGGCAGCTCGATCTCCACCCACTCCTCGGTGCCACGATGGTCCCAGAATGAGAACCGAGGGATCGACTCGTCGGCCGACGACGTAGGCAGCACCCCGTCGAAGAGGGAATCGACCGTGTCGAGCCGCCAGCAGCACGACGCCTTCACGAACACGCCCTGGCTGTTGCCGCTCGCAGTCTCGCGGCTCGTGGCGAACCACGTCTGCATCTCGCCGGCGCCTCTGTGGCACCACGCGAAGAACGGCACCAGCGTGAGCCCTGCGCCCTTGAGCGCCGTCATCGGCGTGTTGGCGATGACGATCGGCGCGGGAGAGAGCTCGGCGTCGGGCGGGAGCACTGCGTTGAACGCCTTGCCGCCGTTGTCGACGCCTTCCGCGCAGTAGAGGAGCGGACCCCGCTCCACGGCGAGGCGACCGCGGTCCTGCGCCACGCGGTCGTCGGCCTTGATGCGCTTCACCTCCATCGGCAGGCTCAGCGTCACGGCGTCTCCGCGCCGCCACGCCCTCTTGACGGAGATGTATCCGTCGGCGCCGGGAATTGACGAGACCGCCTTCCCGTTCACCGTGCAGCGCACGTCCTCCGCGCGAGAAGGCTTCGTCTGCTCATAGAGGCCGCCAGGCGCGGGCACGCCTCTCGCCCAGCCGGGCACGCGTATCTTGAGCGTGAACTCGTCGCCGTCGCGCGCGGGGCTGACCGTAAGCGTGGCGACCCCGCTCCACGGGTAGTCAGTCTTCTGCGAAAGGCGCACGCGGCCGAGATCGGCCTCGTTCTCCATGAAGAAGTTCCAGTAGAACGTGTTCTTCGCGGCGTCCGAGGCGTATGCCCAGTTGATGAACTGCGGAATGAAGCGCACCACGTTCGGCGGGCAGCACGCGCAGCCGAACCACTTGGATCGCTTGTATCCGCCGCGCGAGGCCATGGGATTCGGGTAGAAGAACTCGTCGCCTGAGATGGAGATCGAGCAGAGCGATCCATTGTAGGCGATGCGCTCCACTATGTCGAGATACTTGGCGTCGCCCGAGCGCAGGAACATGCGCTCGTTGAAGAGCGCGTTGGCGATTGCGGCGCACGTCTCGAGGCACACGCGGTCGTTGGGCAGGTCGAAGGCAGGGCCGTAGCCTTCGATCTCGGGGCGCGCCCCCACGCCGCCGCTGAGGTAGAGCTTCCCCGTTACGATGTCGTTCCAAATCGTGTCGGCCGCGCGCAGAAGCGAATCGTCGCCCGACATCACGCCCACATCGCACATTCCGGCGTAGAGGTATCCCGCGCGTACCGCATGGCCAACGGCCTCCTTCTGTTCGCGCACGGGCAGGTGATCCTGGTAGTAGGCGTGGTTTGAGGGGAAGCCGCGCTTCCTCTCGCCCACTCTCTTGTCGCGCGGCATTCCGCGCGTTGAGAGAAGGTCCATGGCAAGGTCGAGGTACTTCTTATTCCCGGTAGCCTTGTAGAGCTTGCAGAGAGCGAGCTCGATCTCCTCGTGGCCGGGCAGAAACCAGATCTGGTCCTTGCCGGGGCCGAACGTGCGGCGCATCATGTCCGCCGCCTTGCAGGCGACCTTGAGGAAGTTGTCCTTGCCCGTGGTCTCGTGGTGCGCGACAGCGGCCTCGATCATGTGGCCCATGCAGTAGAGCTCGTGCGCGTCGTCGCAGTACCAGCGGTGGGTGCCCACGCGTTCGTGGCGGTCGCCGAGCGTTCGCGCGGTGTAGATGTAGCCGTCAGGCTCCTGGGCGGCGCCGAACTTCTCGATGAGCGCCTCCAGCTCGCGCGCGGCTGCCGCGTCGGGGAACATCGCGAGCTCGTACGCCATGCCCTCTGCGACCTTGTACACGTCGCTGTCGTTGAAGAATATTCCCCGGAACCGGCCGTGCGGCTCGCCGCGCAGCTTCTTGGCCGCGTTCACGAAGTTGTCTATGCGGCCCGTGTCGCGGCTCTGCTTCAAGTTCGCCGTGGCGGTGACGAGGCGGTTGGTTGCCTCGCGGGCCGCCCAGAATCCGCCCGTGGGCTTCACGCTTCCCATGCGCGGCATGGCGATGGGATAATCTGCCGCGGCTGCGACGCACGCGAGCGCGGCAAGACAAATCAATATCTTCTTCATGGGCACTATTGTACCATAACGCGGACAAAGTGCCTAGCGAAAACCCGACAAAGCAACGCTCGTGCCGCCTCTACCTGATGCAGACGCAGGTGCCGCGCTTTTTGCCGATGACGAGATTGCCGTCTTCGACCCTCAGCTCGAGGCGGCTCGTGGTGTTCACACCGCACTCGGTAGCCTGTGCGAGACGGAAACCCGCACCCAGGCCATGGATGCTGCCGCCTCCTATGAGCGTCTTCGTCATGCTGCCGCGAAGCGTCGTGTCGGCCGTGTATGTGACGGGAATGCGCTCATCCGTGGTCACGCCCGCAGCTGCCGTGATTGCCGGATCGCCCTTCACCGACGAGAACTCCATCGAAAGCGACGAGCCTGGCTTGAACGTGAGCGTGGTGGCAACGACGTTCGTGGCGCCCGCCTCAAGCACAAGCGCGTTGGAGACTTCCGCTCCGCTGTCCGCGAGGGCGAGAGTGGCGCCGGTCTTCACGGTAGTTGGACCAGTGTAGGAGAGCGAGTTCGTCATCGTGAGCGTGCCGCCAGCAGGGTCGGAGGCGATGGCGAGGCCGCCGTCACTTCCTTCGGCCACACCGGACGAGACGGGGATGAACACATGGTAGGAATTTCCCGAGACGTCGATCGTGCCGCCTCCTCCCAGCATCTTGAACACAACCCGCCCCGCGTCCCCGGGAACGTTGTGGTGTATGAAGCATGTCCTGCCGACGACATTCGTTCCGTCCGGCTTGCTGCCAGTTCTGTCGCCGTGTATCTTGAGCGTGCCGCCGTTGAAGTTTATCGTCGCGTTGTTTGCGCCCTTGTTGTGGACAAGGCCCGTCGTCTTGAACACACCGCCGTTCAGGTTCATCCTCATGTTGGCGCACACGACGCCGTCATAGCCGAACTTGGTGACGTTGCCCGTCTCGATCTCGCCGCCGTTCAGGTTTATCACGCAGAACTTCGACGCGCCGCGGCCCGGCTCGAGCATTCCCGAGATGCTGATCTTCCCGCCGTTCACCGTTATGTCGGCGGAGCCGACGTTTCTTTCGCCGGTGGAGACCTCACGCGCCGTGATTGCGCCCTTCTCCATGACGACAACGGAATCGCCGTTGTTCCCTATGCTGAGATAGCCCACGTTCAACGCGCCGCCGTCTATGATGGTAGTGTCGGAGCTCTCCATTCCGTTTCCCACGTAGAGGTTCTCCGAGACGTTCAGTTCTCCTCCATCCCTCAGCTCAAGCCTGCCCTTCACCTTCTTTGGCGAGCCGTTGTTATACGAGGTCAACCACATGCGCCTGGCCGTGAAGCTGCCGTTGTTCGTCACAAACAAAGTTGTATCCGCAGATGTTTCGTATCCGCAATACACATAGTAGGTGGACGTGAACTTTGCGCCGTTCGCAACGGTCATCACGCATTTCGAGTTTGCGCCCTGAGCGAGAAAAGTCTGCGGATTGTGGCTGCTGTTGTCGATCGAGAACGTGCCGCCAACGATCACGACTTCGTTGTACGACCCGGCGCCTCGCCCAAAGCGGCACCAGTCGTTCACCTTCACATCGCCGGAGGTCCGCTGGAAATAGCGCCCTATGCTGTTTGCGGATTCGCCGAGAAGCAGAGCGCGGTTGAAAGTGGCGGTGCCGCCGTTTATCTCAAGCACTCCTTCGGCGTTGGCCAGAGTCGTGTTGTACCGTCCGCCGATGTTGTTGGCCGTAGTGCCGCCGGCGAGATGCCCAGATTCGTGAACGAACACGCCCTTCGCGCCAGCGGCCTGGCCCAGATTGATGTTGACGAACGACACGTTGCCGCTCTTGTTCGTGAATACAGCCGTGGAGTTGGCGGCCAGACCGATCTGGATTGTCGTGCCCACCGCCCAGTCGCCGCTCTCCTTGACGACGACGGGATTGTCTGGCGAGTCGATGGTTATGCCGCCAGAGACGTTCAAAGGCCCGGTGAAGAGGAAATGCCCTGCGCCGAACGCTGCGGAGCCATAGGTAAGCGCAGTGTCGTTCTCGATTGAAGTCCATGCCCCAGAAGGTCCTGAGAAGACCAGCGCCTCGTCTGCGGCGGGAACGGTTCCGCCCCAGTTCGCGCCATTGCTGAAAGTTCCGTTCGCGCCGCTCTGCCATTCGGCCGCATTGCATGCGAGCGAGCAGATCAGAGCCGCCAGGAAAGTGCCCCGGCCATATCCCAGGCAAATTCGAACCAGTCTTGTGTAATTGCGCATTGTCTTCTCTCTCTCTCCGTTTTGGTTGCCATTTGAGCGTGCGGCGCAGGCGCCGCAATCAAACATCGCCACATTGTACTATAATCCGCCGTCCCGCACAATAGCCTCATGCAGATTTCAGCATAACCAAGACGCAAGCGCACATGCCGTCTGCCATGTCAAAACACGTCGACGTCGGCCACGGCAAGACGGTCGTTGACGGGGAGCGCGTGCGTGGCCACAAAACGGAAGTAACGCGCCTTCACGGGCTTCGCGAACACCACCTTGCGCGTCTTGCGCGACTCCAGCACGTCAGGGAACGAACCCGCGCCGGCCTTTTCCCATTCCTTGCCGTCAAGAGAAACCCAGAATTCGCATTTGTCAACCACGCCCACGCTGCAGCCTTCCGGACGCGGCGTGTACTTGAATCCGCTCATCTCGCGCACGGCACCGCAGTCAACCGTGAAGCTCTGCGGCGGCGGAAGCGGCGCGTTCTGCGTCATCGGCTCAGGATGGGTATGCCACAGCGACGTCAAGCTGCCGTCGATGGCGGCCTTCGCGTTGCCGGGGTTATTGCACGTCTGACCGACGACCTTCCACATCTGCCGTGAACCAGGCTCAACGTACTGCGCCGGTTCCTTCCCTCCGAGCGGAAAGCGCACCACGATGTCGGATACGTCGCCTTCGGCGCGCTCGCACTTGACGGTCGTCTTCTTTCCGCCAAGCAGGAACGCGAACTCCTTCACAGCCGGATCTAGGAAGTGGATGTAGAGCATGTCGCCTTTGCGCGTGGAGACCACCTTCTTGCCCATCGACACGCCGCCAGCCTTCGTGCCGTAGATCGAGTCGCCGTTCTTGTCGAACCACTTGCCTATTCCCTCGAACACCTCCACGGCCTTGGCGGGAATCTGTCCCGATCCGTCCGGGCCGATGTTGAGGAGAAGATTCGAGCCTTTCGCGGCTGCGCGCACGATGAGCGCGACGGACTCTTCCGGCGTGAGGAAACGATTCTCGCCGATCTTGTATCCCCAGACGTTCGCCTGGATCACGTCGCACTGCTCCACTGGACGGTCGTCGAGGAGCGGCTGGTGCCTGGAGAACATCGTCCCCTCGCCGGGCAGGTCTCGCTCGAAGAGCTGGATGTCCTCCTTCGGGCGTGGCGCACGGTGGTTGTTGTTCGCCACGAGCGCATGGCGGGAGTGGATGAGGTCGAAGATGTCGTCGAACTCCCAGTCGAACGTACCGCCGCGGTCCTTGTCGAGATGGTCCCACTCGCCGTCGAACCAGATGTTGATGGGATGGTAGTTGTCGAGCAGCTCAGTTATCTGCCCCATCATGTATCGCTTGTACGAAGGGTAGTTGGGCTTCATGCCACTCACGGGCTGCTTCAGGTATGCCCGTCCGGGAGTGTAGTCGTTGCGGTGCCAGTCGAGGAGCGAATAGTAGAGCGAAAGCTCTATCCCCTCCGCCTTGCACGCCTCGGCGAGCTCGCCGATGATGTCGCGCTTGAACGGAGTGGAGCCGATGTTGTAGTCATCGACCTTCGAAGGCCACAGCGCGAAGCCGTCGTGGTGGCGCGCGGTGATCGTGATGTACTTCGCGCCGGACTTCCTCACGATCCGCGCCCACTCGCGTGCGTCGTATTTCGATGGATAGAAGCCATGCACCATGCGCTCGTATGCATCGCGGTCGAGGCGGCCGTTGTGCAGATACCATTCACCCTGCGCGTAGTTGGCGTAGATTCCCCAAACAATGAACACACCGTAGCGGTGCGCGGCGAACTTCTCTCGCGCTTCGAGGTTCCACTTCTCGGGCCTGTATTCCGCAGCCGCCACCGCGCAAAACCCGGCCGCCAACACGGAGCACGCAATCAATGCCTTAGATTTCATCATTGACCTTTATCTTAAGTGTCATAAATCACGAAACGCAATGATTGTATCATATTAATCTAAACTGTGCAATGATCTCGGCGCAAAAACTGGGGAAGCGCAATTTTGTGCCGAAACCTTCATCCCCCGGCGCGCTGAAAGACGTCTGTCACTGTGATTATACCACAAGCCCCCGCCCTTGTGCGTAAAGAAAAGCCCGAACAGGGCCGGAGTGCCGAAGTGTCTAGTGGACGAACAAACTACGCGCACGCACGAAAATTATGATATAATTTAGGTAACCATGACAAGATACATTCTTCCCATAGCGCTAGGCATGTGCGCTGCGGCGATGTTACACGCGTCCGCGCCTGCTCCAGTGCCTTTGCGGCTTCTGCGCGGCGGCGAGGAGGCGCCAGGCCCCGCAACGCGGCGCGGACCAATCGTGCTCG
>JAFUDL010000018.1 GCA_017459225.1 Kiritimatiellia bacterium | reverse complement strand
GGAGGCGGTTGACCTCGTGCGTGAGGCCGCGCCGCAGGCACCTGAGCCCGCGCAGGTCCGTGACGCCAAGCGCGAGCTGCATCACGATCAGCGGGTTTCTGAGGAGAAAGCCCGCCTCTTCGAAGGAGAGCTGCTTCGTGTGGTCGAGAAGCGCGCGCTCGTACGCGTCGCCGTACCAAATGCCGCGCGCGCCGCCCTTCTGCCCGTAGGCGTCGTCCAGCTCGCCCGCGCGCTCGTAGGACGTGTGTCCGATGCGCCCCGCCCTCTCGTTCACGAAATTGCGCCTGAACCACGCCCTGAAGCACTCAGCCGCCTCCGCCGAGAGCTTCACCGCCGGAAGCGCCGCCTTCGCCGCGCGAACCGTCTTCGTCGCCTTCGACGTTCGAGCCGCATCTTTTTTCCGAATTGCCGCCATATCCGCCTTTCCCTTTCCGCCGCCTATGATACCATAGCTCCCCGTTCTGCGTCAATGAGAATTTTATGCGTAATAATTCTTATTGAGTGTCTCCCTCCATTTTTTTGGGGGGGCCAAGAAGGGAAATTCGGCTTCACCAAGGACTAAGCATTGGACCGTTGCAACTTTCGCAGTCTCGCAAATTTATGTTGAAGAGCGGAAACCAATGATCGCCGCAAAGGTTGAAAAGCCCTATCTGCACACATCGGTTCTTGTTACCGCCGCCCCAAGCGCCGGCAATGTTGAAAAGTCCAACCTGCAATCCAAAGCACTGCTCGACATATGAACTCAAAAGCCCTATCTGCACACCCTTAAGATTCGTTGCCGCCGGCGTGAGCCCGGCAATCTGGAGCCCTCGCATTTCACCTTCGACACCGCTTGAGACAAGCCCAATGGCAAGCCCAGAACACATCTCCTCTACGCTTGGCCTGTCATCAAAACCAGTTCCAATAACCGATGCATCAATACCGACAACATTTCTCGCCGATCCCCATAACGGGTGAACATGTAGTCCATATACTGTGGAATCCCTCTCATATGGCTTTCCCATCACGACAGGCGACCAGCAACCGCCAAGCATAACCATCTCCACTGCAGCGACAATAACCATAATAACCCTCTTCATCGCAAGCCCTTTCTTGCGCTGGAGCCGAGGCCAATATTTGAACGTCGATGTATAACGCACGTTTCCCAGTGCGCAACGCCCGCTCCACTATTCATGCTTCTCCTTCTCGCATTTCTTTTGACGATTCTCATAGTCGTTGATACAGTCATAAGGCAAACAGAGGATGTCAAATGCAGGTGCGATAACGTAGCACTCTACAGGATGAACGACTATTGCAATAGGCCAAAGTATAAACGGACCGACGAAAGGGACAAAAAAACCACCCCAGAATATAGCGTCACCCATTGTGTGCCCTTTAAACCAGTTATCACGACCAATCTCTTTATTAGCATATTTGGTAGAGGCAAAGTACTCTCCGTCTCGATTGACAACCGTGTAACATCCCTGCTGCAGCAAGCATGCCAGTGCCATCGCAATCATTATCGTCTTTCGTTTCATGACTTTTCTCCTTTTCCGTTTTAGACAAGATTAAGTGAGCCTCAACGCATTCCCTCAATCCTGTCTAAACTCTACTTCAAGCGTTATACCTCTCCTCTTTGCAAGAGTCGCATTCAAGTTCCTAAAGCCTCACTTCGTCGGAGGCAAGAGCGCCAATAGCAATCCAAATAGGGTTAACGCGAACCACGCTACTAGAATCATGCTGCAAATAATTCTCATAATTCTACCACGATGCAACACAGAACCAGAAAGTAGAGTAAAATAGGCTGCATACGCAAGTAGCACCACTATCCACGACAAAGAATAATCAATGGGGAACCTCTCGCATAGTCCAAACATAACCGATAGTGCAAATGCGACTAGATATGGGCTCACGAGCGGATAGATAACAGGACTAAAAAGCGCTCCTACACCCAAACGCAATGTATCGGCAAACCCAAGGCCGATTGCAAAATAGCCGTACACGGTCAACATCACCACAGCAATTGCCGCTGAATGCACCGATAACAACTTCACCCAGCCTGGATTTATCCGCTCTTTCCATGCCGAGAACATGCTCTCTGGCGTTTTAGGGGCATCGGCTTCATCACCATCGTTGTACCACTCCTCGAGCTTGCGGTTGAACTCGAGGCGCGTGCCGTGCGACCATTCCTTAACGCGGTCGGTGAGATCCTCAATGTGCATCGTCACGCGGCGGCGGGGCACGAACGGCGACCAGAAGAACCACAGCAGCACGCTCTTGATGAAGGTTGGAACGAACGACGGCGAGTTCTTGCGCCCTTTTCGCGACCAGATCGACCCCCAAAGCCCGCGCGTACGAACGCCGATGACGCGCACGCCTTCGGGCAAGTCGCCGCATATGTTGTATGCGAGCTGACGCGTGCCGATGTCTTCGTGTTCGGGCTCGGTCTGGATATGGCCCGAGGGGTAGAAGATGACGTTCCCGCCGTCTTCAAGCGTCGACTTCACAATGTCGCCAAGACCGCGCGCGATCGTAGCGCCCTTCGCCGTACGGTGCTTGCGTAGGTCTGGAACCGGTACCGCACCCAACGTCTTCAGCACGCGTGGCGCGACGATGCCAGTATGGAAGAAAGACTCGTCGCTAAGCGGCTTGAGCGGCGTTTTCCAGAACGCGACACTCACGAGCATCGGATCCACCATCGCCGGGTGGTTGGGAAGAACGAGGAGAGCCGCGGTTCGTGGCTCGTGGTTCGTGGTTCGTGATTCGTGACCTGAAACGTTAGACGAGTCTCGTGGCTCGCGCCCAACGACATCTTCCATTCCCTTGATCTCCACCTTGTAGCGGCGCGAGAAGACCCAGTGGCCAGTGCAAAGAAGTACCGAGCGGTAGCAGAACACGAATGCAAACGGCGCGACGAGAAACACGATTGCGAGCAGCAGGAAGAACGCCTTCGGACCGAACGCCCAGCTCACGAGCGCATAGCATCCGCTCGCCGCCAGCATGAAGAGAAACGACACCTGATTGAAGTAGGCGAGCATGGTGTTTAGCTTCGGACCCTTCACGACCTTCTGTATCTCAGCGTCGAAAGGCAGTTTGAAGAATCCGAGATCAAACGCAAGAAGTCCCAGCACTACGGCAAAAGCCCTAGGCGAGAGCGGTGCGAAGTAGAGAACTAGCAAAAGCGCGGCGGCGATCCATCCAGTGAGAAGAGTTGCGCCCAGGAGAAATCGGCGGCGATCAACGACGCCGGCTATTACCTGTCCGAGAACAATTCCAACCGCCGCCGCGCAGAGGAGCCCGCCCGTGCGGGTGGCGTCGAGGTTGAGCCCTGCCTCGGACTTTCCGTACACGAGCAGCCCCATCTGCAGCATCGCCGCCGCCCACCAAAATACAGAGAGAGAGAAGATGACGGCGTTGAGCCCATCGTAGCGCGCCGCCATGCGGTACGAACGGCGAATGTAGCGAACTGGGTTGATCGCGTGGAGCGCGCGGTTTAGCTGCTCCTTCGCCCTGACCGTGTAGCTGGCGGCAAGTCCAAGTGCGGCGAACACGACTAGACACGCATACCTCGCCACCGGTCCCATACGGTCAGAGGCCACGCTCGCCGCCACCGTGCCCATGAGGACGCCCAGAAACGACACCCCTTCCATGCCGCCCATGCCCGTAGAGATTCGCCCTTCTCCGCCGACGTCGCGCACAAGCGCGTACTTTGCTGGCGAGTAGAGCGAACTCTGCAAACCCATCAACAGCACCGCGCCGATTACAAGCCACGGCGACTTGAGCGCGAAGCCCGCTACCGCCACGGCCATTATCGGCAGCTCCGCCCACTTCGCAAGCTGCACGATACGACGCTTCGGCCATATCGCGGTGAGTCTATCCGCAAGCGGCGAACAAAGAATGTACGGCAACACCAGCGCACCTGCCGTGAAGCCCATGGCGATGGACTTAACGCGTTCGTCTTGCAGCCAGCCTATCACCGTGAAGCTCGCGAGCGTCTTCAGAAAATTGTCGTTCAACGTCCCGAAGAAGTTCGTGACGAAGAGCGGAATGAAAGAATTTTCCTTTTCTTGCATGTTGCGCATCCTTTCCTGCAATGCCTATTATCGTAAACACGCGATTATTTTATCATAGACTAATTTCCCTTGTCAAGTGCGTCTCGTGAAAAATTTTTCAGGCAATTCCAACATGCAGACGGCGATAGACGGCAAGGCGAGTGTGGCCGTAGGTGCGGTCGCGGCAGAGTTCCCAGAGGGGCGAGGCGTCTGGGGACTGGTGTGACTTCATTTCCGCGATGAAGAGCCCACCCTCCTTCACCACGCCGCGCTCGGCAAGAAGAGCGAGCATGCGCGCATAGCCCTGTTCGGCGCCAAGCTCGTACGGAGGATCGGCGTAGGCCACTTCAAACGCCATCGGCGCGGCGGAGGCGAGCCAGGCATAGACGTCCGCCCGCACCACGCTCGCGCGCGCCTCCGCCTTCACAAGGGCGATGTTCGCGTTTACGCACGCCACGTGGCGCGGCGACAGCTCCACGAACGTCGCGCGCGCAGCACCGCGCGAGAGCGCCTCGAGGCCAACCGCGCCAGAGCCGGCGAAGAGGTCAAGGAAGTTTGCGCCCTCAAGCTCGAACTGAAGCATCGAGAAAAGCGCCTCGCGCACGCGGTCCTGCGTTGGACGCACCGCATCGCCCTGCGGCACGCGCAGATTACGTCCACGCCATTCTCCGCCCGCGATCCTCATCCCAGCACCTC
>JAFUDL010000228.1 GCA_017459225.1 Kiritimatiellia bacterium | reverse complement strand
TCTCCTCGTTCGTCGGCAAGCCGTCGCCGAAAGACGCAAGAGAACAAACACCCGCCAAAAGGACTACCATCCGTTTCATGTTCACGATCTCTTTTCGGCAGCCGCTTTACGGCAGATGGATCTCCATTGCGCTGGAACGACGGCGGCGCTTTGAATTGGGTTCGTCAAACAGATTCGTCTTCCTGTCCCATTCGAGATTGCGGTCAAGCGGCGTGGGGTTGAGGTAGTAGAGGAAGTTGGCGCCCACAAATTGTGTCGGCCCCGCGAAGAAACTGAAGTCGCCATAGATTTTCCCGTAGTAGGCCCCAACAAGTTCCCCCTTCTCGTTGAATCGTGAACGGACACGAAAACAGTAGCACATGGCGTCGTTGCATTCGGAATATTCTTTTGGATACTCATTCGATCCGAACACGACCCTCTTCATTCCGTAACGTATTTCCTTCTTCTTCAAATATCCTTCTTCGGGGGCCATCCTGATTCTAAGGCCATAGATTCCTCGCGAACACTCCTTTTCGACGAGACCGTTTCCTTCACCGGGAAATTCAATGGTAGATGTGTAGTCGTAAAGTTGTGCGCGTTGATGCTCTGTTATTTTCAGCTCCCCCCCACATTCCAGATGTGTGCGTATCACGATGTCGGCCATGATTCCCCTGCCTTCAGGCGGCAGCCAGTCGCCTATCACAAGGTCATATCGCAAAACGCCGTTCGTACCATCGAAACTCTCAATTCCGCCTCCTTTATATATTTTTGCGTGCCGCGCTTTTAGCGGGATTGGATGCTCCACACGCTGAAGGCGAATTGTAACAACGAGGTTGTCGGGCTGCCACACGCCCCAAATGTCTTTTCGCTTAAAATGCAGCTGAGAATCTTGTCCCACCGCAGAATAGTACCCAGATGGCGGGTGTTCCACGGCAGCCCAAGTCCTCCCCGTGTTTGTTCTGCCGGAGAGATTGCATTTTCCATCTTGCCCTGTTTGTCGCCTGTCTCGAACTATAGGCGCGGATTCGGTCCATGCCTTCCAGCCAATATCGACATTGAAGCCGGCCGTCACCTCGGCGTTACTAATAGGTGCGCCTGTCATGTCGTCGACGACATAGGCCGTAAACTTGGCCAAGTCCGCAGAGCATGAATAAATCCCGCCAATCAAAGTTAAGATAAAAACACTTTTGTTGGTCATTGCTCACTCCTCGTCTTGATGTCGATAAACAATGGATACACATAGTAGTATGCGAAATTTTTCAAATCAGAATGATGCCACAGAATCTTCCCTTCATCCCTTCTTGGCCACTTACCCGTGTCCGAAATCATATCATGAAAGTTTATGTTCTCAACCCCACAAGACAGAGGCAGAGGGTTCGCCCCCGCCGCGAAACTCGTTGCAGGTATGCCGTCGCCAAGAATGCGGCTGGCAATCCCCTGCGCAAGCACGAGCTCATTCGTCGAATGAAGATTCGCCGCATCGTCAAAACGTCGGAACATCGGGCTGACTATAAGCTCCGCGTCCGTCCATTCGTTCGTCTTCGCAAAATCCGTCAGGTCGGTTCCAAGAAGGTTCGAGTGGTCGCCATTGAAGCCCCATCCGCCTTCACAGTTGCCAGGGGCAAAATGAAGAGCCGCAGTGCCCTTGAAGAGTTCCTGAACTGACCAGATTCCGCCCCAGCCCGTTGCAGTCGCGTTTGCGAGGACGTCTTCTGTCGGGGAGTAGCAGTTGACTGCGTTCTGCACATGTACGAATCGGCCACGCCATCTCAGGTCTTTCCGCGAATCGGGTTTGTTTTCGAAGAGTTCATGCCAGTTGGCAGAATAAAGACGGGGGTTGACATTTGTCCAAGCGTGCTCGATCATTTCGCCGTTGAGCGTCTCGGGCGAATACGCCTCGACTGGCAAAGCCGCATTGAGCATGTAGTAGCGCGAATAGGAAAGCAGATGGTTTTCCGCCGCTTCCGAGACGAGCACGTTGCCAAGGGAGTGCGCCAGCACAACCTTGTCCCCCGGCAGACCATTCGCGGCGACGGCAAAGTTAACCGCCGTATCAAGCGCGTGTGCGACATTGACGTAGTAATCGGGCGACTCTCCTCCGACAAGCGGGATGTCCTCCCATATCTGCGATTCGTTCCCGTACCAGTCCACGGCGGTGAACATCGACTGCGACCCCGCCTGCCACAACCGCTTGAACATCTCAGACGCCCAGCCCCGCGCCGCCTGGACATCGACGCTGTAGCCGTGCACGAAGACGAAGTGCCGCCCATCGCACTCCGCATCCGGCCAGTTCGTCGGAGAAGAAAGACTGCTCTCCAGCCCCGATGCGTCTCCGCAGACGTTTCGCAGGTTCATCCACCGGTACATCGCCTCGACGGGCGAGACAGCCATGTTCACCTTCCCGGTCAGGACCTCCGCGCCGTCGATGAGACCGATGAAATACACGCCCTCGCCAGCCGCACGACCTTCGACCAGCACAACGCCCTGGCCGCCGTTCCGATCCATCAGCGTCTTGAATTCTGCCGGGAGCGCGAATCCTCCGGCGAGCGACGCGACCGCCGCATTCGTCACACCCTGCGACAACCCGTCCCCGAAAACGGCGCCGCAGTCCTCCGTCTGGAAACTCCCGGCGTCCTCCGCCGAGAGCGCCGACCAGACGGCGCCGACGGCGTCCGACTTGAGCTTCCACGAGACACGCGCGCGGATGGAACCGGGCGTGCCGGCGGGGAACACCTTCGAAAAGTCAAGCAGAAGAGGCGTGAAGTCCTCGACGTCCGAACATCCATTAACAGTCGTGTCCGTGCCATTTGACCCGCTGCCGGGGATGTCGTTCGCAGCCCCGGAGATGTCGCCCGAATCGTTGTCGTCGTTGACCCAGAACCGAAAGACGTCCCCCTGCTTCGCGCGGTCCTGCTCCG
>JAFUDL010000227.1 GCA_017459225.1 Kiritimatiellia bacterium | reverse complement strand
TTCTGGATTTCCTCTTCTGTCATGCTGCCCCACCCGCCTTCTGCTGTTCAACGAAATCGGCCAAGGTCTTGACCGAGTAGAAAATCTTCCTGTTTGCGGCGGGGTCGGAGGCGAACGTGACGCCGAACGTCTTCTTCACGGCCATGCCGAGCTCGAGGGCGTCGATGGAGTCGAGCCCCAGGCCCTCGCCGAACAGCGGCATATCCGTTTCGATGTCCGCCGCCGTGATGTCCTCGAGGTCGAGCGCCGAGACGATCACGTCCTTCAGTTTCGTTTCGATGTCTTCGCGTGTCATGTCCGCATAGTTTACCAAAGCCCTTGCCCGGAGGCAACTGAAACACACGGAAACCACGGATTACAAATCCTCCCCCCTCCCGCCGCCAGACCGCCGTCACCGGGTTGCTTGGGCCTGCCCACACCCGCTTACATTTGCGGCACCGACCGTTTCAGGGCATGGCGAACTCCCCGACGGGCCTCCGACGGGACGTGTCCGGGCGCATGTTACGGGCCGTCCGGCCACCCGTTGGGAGTCACGCCGTCAGGAATTCCCGCGAGATGTACCTGCGCGGCAGCTCGTCCAGCGAGAGGCGCATCCCCCTGGCGATCAGCTTCTGGAGGAGGATGTCCACCCACTTCTTCTGGGTCATGTTCCGGTTCTTCATCCGCTTCTGGAGCGGAAGCAGCACGCCCCGGTTGAACAGCTGCCACAGGTTGTGCGCGATCTGCATCAGCAGGTAGATGTTCCTGCTCACGCGGGAATGGTTGCAGAAGTTGTGCTCAAGCCCGTACCCGCCGTTCTTCTCGACGTGGAAGCTCGACTCGATGTCCCAGCGCCGGCGGCCCCACTTGCCGATGGCGTCCGCGTCCTTCGAGCAGGACACGTCGAGGCTCGTCGCGAACTGCCCCCTGTAGGGCGCCCCGTTCGCGCCGTCCTCCGTGACCTTGACGACGTTGAACACGTACCAGCCGCCGCTCCCGCGCGCGATCTCGACGCCGGTCGCCCAGGCGACGGTGCCGCACTCGACGCGCCGCCCCTTCGCGTCGTGCCGGACAAGCGTGGCGGAGTTCCCGGGATCGGCCGCCATCAGCTCCTGCGCGTCGGCGTAGGCCCTCGGGGTGCGGCCTTCCTTGAAGGTGAATATGTAGTCCCACCCGTAGCTGTCGCATATCTCCATCAGCGGCGCGCAGGCGTAGAGCGAGTCGCCGAGAATGCAGATCCCGAGGTTCGGGAACGCGGCCTTCAGCTTCGGGGCGAGGCGCAGGAAGCCGTGGTACTCGCTGTCCTGCTTCTCGGCCTCGTCGTTGTCGTGCCAGGGCTTTATGGGCACCGACATGACCGAGAACGCGGACCCCCAGGGCGTGACGAGCTTCGCCTCCAGGACGTAGCGGTTCGCCCTGTTGCCCAGCCACCTGCAGCAGCGGATGCGCTCCTGCTTCGTCCCGTCGACCGCGATGGCGAAGAGCCCGCGGAGCCGGGCGCAGTCGAGCAGCTTCAGCCTGATCATGTGGCAGACCATGTCCACCAGCGCCCTCTCGAGCATCGCGGTGCAGCCGCGCCTCAGGAAGTTGCAGCCCTGCTGGGAGCACGGCGCGCGCCTCCCGACGCCGTCCGGCCAGGCCCTCTGGTCCGCGAGCCTGAGCACCGCGTCGGCGTAGTTCGGGTCGTTGCGGTTCGCGTCCATCGCGTTGCGCGAGCCCATGCGCATCAGGAACCCGACTATGTACGACCAGAGGAAGGTCCGCCCCTCGTAGAGGCACTTCGACATGTCCCGGACCTTGCGGATGCCGTCGAAGGCCGGGTTCAGGACCTTGCAGAAACGCGCCAGGAACGAGGTCAGCCCTTCGAGCGCCGCCTCCCCGTCCGGCATTCTCGCCGGGGGCCTGCCGACGCACACGCCGACTCGGCCGCCCGCCTTCCGGCGGTCCTGCGGCCCGTCCGCTCGGTGATCGCCTCGACCAGCTCCGCCCGGGCGATCTCGCTCATCTCCTTCAGGAGGCGCTTCGCCTCGGCCCAGTTCGCGGACCACGCCGCCACGTCCTCGGCGAAGTCCGCCGGAACGTAGATGTTCCTGAACCTCCCCGTGGCGCGGTCCGACAGCTGGTGCCGCGGCGTGTTCCCCCGGTCCGAGCGGTACAGCGACCCCTCGAGGACCCTTCCCTCCGTGAGCAGCCTTTTCAGCCTGCTCGAAACCTCCCTGTAGGGAGCCGACATTCTTTTTTTAATCATAGGTCTCTTATTATAGAGACCTTTTCGCGGAAAGTCAAGCGCAATCTGCGAGAAAAATCAAAATATGCGAAACGGGCCAGAACGTCGCCCCGACGTCCCGGCCCTATGGGCTTTGCATGTGCGCTACGCCCTACCCGTGCGAAGAATTAGGGATTTGTAATTCGTGGCGCGGCGAATTCGGCACAAAAAGAGGAGATTTTGCCCGCTGGCGCGAAAACTTTGGTATAATTTCCGCCGTCAACAAAAAAAGGAAGACGCCATGAAGAAGATTGCCTTGATCGCCGCACTCGCCGCCGCCCTCCTGCAGGTCGGCTGCGGAACCTCCCAACATGCCGAATCCCGTGGCCAAGCCCCGGCGGCAACGGCGCCCCAGCCCGCCGCCACCGTGCGCGTGGGATCGTACAACATCCGCCTCTCGACGGGCGACAAGGGCACGCCCAACGCCTGGGCGAACCGCAAGAACGACCTCATCGCCCTCATCCGCAAGCTCGACCTCGACGCGTTCGGCCTCCAGGAGGTCAAGCCCGACCAGGCCGAGTTCCTCGACAGGAACTTCCCCGACTACGCGAAGTAC
>JAFUDL010000226.1 GCA_017459225.1 Kiritimatiellia bacterium | reverse complement strand
GGTCTCGACGTCTTCCATGAGCATTGCGCGCACCCTGGGAAGCTCCAGGACGAACTGCGCGGCGATCTCCCGCGCACGCGACGCATCTCCGCCCGTGCATGCCAGCGCGCCGGCGGCAAGCCTCTCCACGTCGCCAGCGATCCTCGCGAACGAGCGCTCCACGCGCTCTCTGCACTGCGCATGCTCCGGCTTTGCGCCGTGGCATCCGGGGAAGAGCAGCGCCAGAAGACGCCTCAGCGCAGCGGCGACCGCTGTTGCGCGCGGCATCTCCGCGCCGTTTTCCTGCGTATGTCCGGCGCATTCGCCGCAGGGCATGAACTCCGCCGCGGCCTTCTTCATTTCGGCGTCTATGTCAATCTTCTCTTGCACTGTTTCTCTACTTCCTTTGAAATTCACATTATAGCATTACCGCCTTTGCCGCGTCAATGTTCCATTGAGCTCAGCGGGCCCCCGCCACAAGGGTCAGCAACGCGAGGAGGATGCCGCACAACCCTTCGCCGGCGATGAGTCCGGCGGAGAAGAGCGTGCCTGGATCCTCGCCCTTCGCCTCCTTGCCGCGCAGCCGGTCCACATAGGCGCGCACCATTCCGCCCGCGAAAATCGAGACGTTGAGCCCTATCGGCAGATAGATTCCGATCGCCACGGGCATCACCGGCACCCGCAGCAGCGCCAGCGCCACCGCAAGCCCGGCGCCCGCGGCCAGAAGGTCCCACGGAAGTCCATCGCCCATGATGCCCTCCACGATCACCTTCATCAGCGTGGCCTGCGGCGCCGAGATCGCCTTGCTGCCGAAGCCCCACGCCTTGTGCAGCAGCACGAGCACGCCGCCGATGACGAGTGCTGAAGCCACCACGCCAACGAATTCGCCGACCTGCTGCTTCCAGGGCGTCGCGCCCAGGAGGCGTCCCGTCTTCAGATCCTGCGCCGTGTCGCCCGCTATCGCCGCCACAATGCACACCACGCTGCCTATGGCAATCGCCGCGGTCATTCCGACCGCGCCGGCCGAGCCTGTTGCCCTTATCACGAGGGCCGACACCACAAGCGTCGCAATCGTCATGCCGGAGATCGGATTGTTCGAGCTGCCCACCAGCCCCACCATCCTCGCCGACACCGCGGCGAAGAAGAAGCCGAAGAGCGCGATGAGCAGCGCCCCGAGAAATCCCACCGGCACCGCCGGAACGGCCCATATGAACACCACCACGCACGCGATGCCCGCAAGCACGGACTTAATCGGCAAGTCGCGTCCCTTCTCGCTGTCAGACTTCGCCTTCTCTCCGGCGGACGCCCTGAACGTGCGCACGAAAAGCGGCATCGAGCGGATGAGCGAGAAGAGTCCGCCCGTCGCAATCGCACCCGCGCCCACATAGCGCACGTAGCCTCTCCACACTCCGTCGGCATTTCCCGCATCCCACATCGCGCGCGCCTCCGGCACGTGCGACGCTATCACCGGCAGCAGCACCATCCATCCCAGCAGCGCGCCGCCCAGCAGCAGCGACGCCACCCTCGGCCCCACAATGTACCCAACGCCGAGAAGCGCCGGCGAAACGTCTACGCCAAGCGCCCCCCTCACGCACTTCACAGGCCACAGGAAGCTCTCTGGAATCCACTTCAGCCACCCCGTCACGAATTTCAGCACGGCGGCAACTCCCAAGCCGATGAACACCGTCTTCGCGTGCTTCGCCCCGGCCTCTCCCGCTCGAAGCACGTCGGCGCAGGCCCTCCCCTCTGGATAGAGTAGCGTCTTCTCCTCCTCGACGATCAGCGGACGCCGCAGCGGCACCATCAGCAGCACGCCGAGCACGCCCCCCGCAAGCGCGATAAGCGTGATCGAGAGAACCTCCGGCGCATTGAACTCGGCGGGCCTCTCCTGCGCCCACAGGTAAAGCGCCGGGAGCGTGAATATCGCCCCCGCCGCGAGCGACTCGCCCGCGCTACCGATCGTCTGCACCATGTTGTTCTCGAGAATGGAGTCCCTTCTCAGCACAAACCGCAATACGCCCATCGAAATGACAGCCGCCGGAACGGAAGCGGAAACTGTGAGCCCCACGCGCAGTCCGAGGTATGCGTTCGCGGCGCCGAACACAACGGCCAGCAGCACGCCGAGCACGATTGCCGTGAACGTCAGCTCCTTCTCCCTGCCCTTCTGCGTTTCAATGGTCATATTCTCATGCCTCCATCTCCTGTGCAGCCTGCATCACTTCTTGAAGAAAAGAAACGTTCCTGCCTCGATGGACTTCTCGTCCACCTTGTCGCCCGTGGTGATGCGTCCGCGCGGACTGTAGTAGTACGTCGTTGGCGATTTCCACGCAGCGCCCGCGATCTTGTATGGCGAAAGCTCGGCGCTCACCGGGCCGCCGCGCGTGTATCCAGGCAGCTTCGCGAGTGCCTCAAGGTCCTTCACGTCGTCTCCCATCCTCCCAACGTATAAATTCTCGGGGAGAGGCAGCACATTGCCGTCGGACGGCTTCTCCGGCTCGGCTTGAGTCTCCTCCTTCGACACCACAATCTTTGCGCGCTTCTTGAAGAAGCCACCCTTCAGCCCTAGAACTGTGAGCCAGCCGCGCTCCTCGAGCTTCTCCGCCTGCGCAGGCTCTTCCGCCGCAGAATCGCCCTTCTCGTTTGGAACGATGAGCGGCGGCTTCACTACAGGCGGCCGCACAGGCTTCGCTGCGGACGACGCAACCTGCGCGGGCGGCACGCCATGCTTCAACGGAGGCTTGACTATTGGCGGGGGCGTCACTGGTTTCGCTGCGGATGACGCAACCTGCGCGGGCGGCACGCCATGCTTCAACGGAGGCCTCACTACCGGTGGAGGCGTAACCGGCTTCGCAGACTGCTTTGCCGCCACGCGCTGCACCGAATGAACTGCAGGCTTAGACGGCGGCTTGGTCGGCGACTTCACCGGATGTGGTTTCGCCGCCAAGGCCACGGCCGTTGGACGCGCGGGCGTAAGGATGTTCGGCTTTCCGTAGAACGCCGTCATCGTGTCGACTTTTCCGTATAGCACGCTCTCAAGGTAGGAATCGGCCTGCACGAGGCGCTTTGCCTTCACGTCGGGATCGCTTGCCGGACGCGCCTTCAGTCCAAGCTTCGCCCGCACGCTCGGCATCGCGAAAAGCATCCCGCAGCGTTTGCGCCCGCGGTGCTTCTTCTTGTGCCATGTGTTCGGCGCGCCATATGCGACGTGAGAATGGCACACCACCTGCTCGTCCTTGATGTTGTAGATCTTCTTCAGGCGGTCAACGAGCTCCCTCAGCGCCTCAAGCTGCACAAGGGGCATTGTCTTGTCATGATGGCCCACCACCTCGATGCCTACGGAGAATTCGTCGCAGTCCTCCTTGGCGTTCCACATCGAGCGTCCCGCATGAAACGCCTCGCGATCGCGGTCTACGATGCGGTAGACCTCGCCCTTCTCCGTGACGCAGTAGTGTGCCTCGCCGCGTTCGCAGAGCTTGTTGAGGGAGCTCTTCGCGTGTGCTTCGGTGGTGTGAAGCACGATGAGGCGCGTCGACTTGCGGAACGGACGCTCCTTGTTGCGCGGCGAGCGGTAGTCGTCTTTCAGCACAAGCGGCGCCGCCGCGCATCGGCATGCGAATAGCGCGATGGCTGCTGCCGCCACAACCCGGCCGAAAGTCAAGAGCCCGACGGGAAGGCGCATCGTGGGCCTTCCCATCGGCTCCCGCTCTCGGCTTGCACGGCACACGGGTCGTCAGATCGCCAGCGGGGTTTTCGACCAGGGTTCCTTGCCCGCGAGGAGCGACGGCGTGGTCATCTCCGGCGGCACGGGCAAGCCAAGCAGCTGCAGCGCGGTAGGCGCAACGGCCGAAAGCTTCGCAAGAGGCGTGAGGCGCACGCCTGCGGCGTCCTTGGCCACGTAGAAGCAGTCCACGAGATTGAGCGTGTGGCTTGTCTTCGTGAGGCCGGTCTTGTAGTCGACCATCTGCTCTGCGTTGCCATGGTCGGCGAAGATGAGCACATGGGCGTCGAGCTCCATGAGGCGCGGCATTATCTTGCCGATGCATTCGTCAACCACCTCGACGGCCTTCGCGGCGGCTGCGGGATCGCCCGTGTGGCCCACCATGTCGCAGTTGGCGTAGTTGACCACGATGAAGCCGTAGGGGTTGTCCTGAAGGCGCCTGAGAAGCTCGTCGGTGACGTTGTAGGCGTCCATCTCAGGATGCGAGGCGAACGTGGCGGGATCAAAGCGGCTCTTCACCTCCACCTGGTCCTCGCCTTCGGAGGGCGTGGTGCTCTTGCCGTTGAAGAAGCTGGTCACATGGCGGAATTTCTGCGTTTCGGCGAGGCGCAGCTGGCGGATGCCGGCGCGGGAGACGACTTCGCCGAGAAGGTTCTCCATGCCGCCGCCAGCGCCCATTGCGCCGAGCAGGTAGTCTTCGAACTCGTCCCAGTAGCGCGTGAAGCCGAGGTACGTCACCTTCGGGCGCGCGGTGCGCTCGCCAGCGTAGTCGTCGCAGACGAAAGCCTGCGTGAGCTGGATGGCGCGGTCCTGGCGGTAGTTGGTGTGCATCACGGAGTCGCCGTCCTTCACGCCGTCATAGTCGCCGATCACGTAGCAGGGAACGTATTCGTCGGTCATAGGAGTGCCGTCGGGCGTGAGGCCGCTGGCGTACTCGGCCTTGACGGCATCCTCGGCGTTGGCGGCGCGCTTGCCGGCGCAGCTGACGATGCAGTTGTACGCCTCACTCGTGAGCTTCCAGTTCTTCACGCGGTCCATGCCGTAGTAGCGGCCCATGACGGTGCCGATCTTG
>JAFUDL010000225.1 GCA_017459225.1 Kiritimatiellia bacterium | reverse complement strand
CAGTACACTCGCCACAGCGGACATACTCAAATGAACAAGTTCGCGACGCTCAGTCCTACAAGTTATCTCTGCTTCGACATCCCCGAAGGAGAGGAATATGATCCTTCAAATATAACGTTCGGTGGCAGCACACCCGGCACTTCCGATTATGGCGGGCTTGGCCTTCAGATACACAAGATGGGCAAGGGAAAACTTGTGATGTCCACAGCCAAGGGCGACATCGGTGGCAGCGGAGTGACGTCAACTGTTGTGGAGGAAGGCGTATTGGAGAATGCAAACAACACCGGATGCGGTGCTACGAATTCGCGTATCGAAGTTTTGGAGGGAGGACAGTTCGACACGCTGGGTGCGTCTTCGGCCGCTTACGACTTCACCATCTCCGGCTCGGGCGTGGACGGTCTTGGCGCCATCGTGAACAACACGGAGGTGGCGGATGTCTTCAATGCGTCGTTCATCGCGCGCAACATCACGCTCGGCACGAACGCCGTGATCGGCGGCACCCATGAATTCAACTTGAAGAACGGCAACTGGGCAGCCACCACGATGACGATGGGAGGGCACTCGATCACGTACACGAACACTACGGTCTATGCCGGCAATGTGACGTACAGCGGCGCCGGCTCGATCATCGTGCCGCAGGGAGCAACGTTGTCGTTCTACGCCCACAACTCGGCTGCGGCGAACTGCGACGTGACGGTGTTCGGCACTTTGAACCATGACTGCGGCGGATTCACTTCGGTCGGATCGCTCGTGTTCGAGCCCGGCAGCGCCTGCATTCTGAGCGATGCTGCAGGTTCCGGAAGCATTCCCACGGTTGTCGTGGCGGATAGGTTTGCTCCGTGTGCCAATTACTTGAACGGCGGAGAGTGCACGCTGACGAGCCTGCCCGTGCAGCTCGGCGACGCATCGCACCTTGAGCCAACGCTCGATCTCTCGCGCATCGACGGAGTGTTCGACGGCACCAATACGACGTTCTACTCCGGTTCCACCGTGACGGTCGATCTGGGAGACCGGGAGTTTTCGGGAAGCGTTCTTCTGATGGCGTGGTCGGAGTTGTCCACCGCCGTTTTTGTCGTGGACGATGCGAACAAGGAGCGGCTGGGGCTGTTGCCAAGGCCCGACGGACTCTACATCTTCCCCGGAAAGGTGCCTTCGTTCGTCAAGTACGACGTCGAACATGACCACTGGGCCTTCTACGACGAGGATGTGAACCTCTACAACGGCGAGTGGACGCTTGGCATAGACTACATGAAGGCGCTGTTCGCGACCGACGGGGAATTCCAGGCGCTTGCACAGCACAAGGACGAGATTGACGCCGCCAACGTGTCCGTGCTCCTGCAGGACGACATCACGCTCGATGCCGACGCCGACTGGCGCGCCATCGACTTCGACATGAACGGCAAGACGATTCTGCTCAAGGGCTATGACCTGAAGCTGCGCAAGATGCATGGCACGGGCCGCATCACCTCGGGCAACGTGCTGAATCCAGATGCGTACAGCTTCGTGAGCGGTTCGTCTTATAGTGGCAATCTGCTTTATCTTGGTTCAAATGACGGAGGTATAAGCGCCATGCAGAATTTCACTTTGGTGAAAGATCGTCCCTGCTACTTCAAAACTCAGACAACGCGGTTGAATTCCTCCTGGGGGCAATATGTGAGCGTTGGAATTAATTCCGTCAGCGGTCTGATGCCCAAAACATCCAATCTCAGCGGCACCCAGACATGGGGCCCGTATGTGCGCACGGGTCTGAAGGCCGGAACCTCGTATCAGTTGCAGATCGCCCGCTACAACGGGCATACCTACATAAGCAAGTATGCAACGCTCAGCCCGTCCAGCTATCTGTATTTCGACGTGCCGGAGGGTGAGGAGTGCGACGTGTCGAACATCACGCTTGGCGGCAGCACTCCAGGCACGGCGGATTTCGGCGGGCTTGGCCTTCAGGTGCACAAGACTGGCAAGGGAACGCTCGTGATGTCCAAAGTGTATGACTTCAGCGGCAGCGGCATCACGTCCATGGTCGTAGAGGAGGGGTTGGTGAAGAAGGCGAGCGGCGCGACGTGCGGCGCGCAGTATTCGCGCATTGTGGTGGAGGATGGCGCGCAGTTTGACCTCAACGGGCGCATCTACCACGACTACGACTACACGCTCTCAGGTTCTGGTCCGGACGGCAGTGGAGCGCTGATCAGCACAGCGGATATCGACGCTGCGACGGCCTACGCCCAGAACACCGGCATGTCGTTCCTGCGTAATGTCACGCTCGGCGCGGACGCCACAATCTACGCCGCCGGCAACATGGGCATGATATTCTACAACTACAACGCCAACACGATGACGATGGGAGGCAACACCGTGACGTACGACGGCACGGGCGAGACGCGAATCTTCGCCGGCAACATGTCGTACTCCGGCGAAGGCAGGATCGTCATCGCAACGAACGGCTGGTTCCAGACGCACATATCGAGCCCGACGGCAGGCGGATGCGCAGTGGATGTCTACGGCCGCTACTGGCAGAACACCGGCAACCTCACGCCGGTCAAGTCGCTTGTCTTCCACGAGGGATCGACGTTCCGCGAGCTGAACGCCTCGCCGGCGACGAAGGTGGTGTACGAGACGTACGCGCCGCCTGTGGTCTCGGAGAGCGCAGAGGGATTCCTTGCGCGGCCCAAGGTGCAGCTAGGCGCCGCAGATCATCTTGAGGTGACTCTCGACCTCTCGCGCTTCACCGATACGTACGACGACAGAGAGGAAGGCGCGCTCTCGTTCTACTTCAAGGCCGAAGAGGTGCCTGGGTCCAATCCGGGAACAGGCGATTCCGGCACAGATGATCCCGAGGCGGGCGGAGACGAGGAGCCGCAGGATCCGCCGCAGCCGCAAGTGGTGGTCACCGAGGCGACGTCGGTGACTGTGGAAATCGGCAACCGTACGGAGGGCTTTGGAAAGCCGGCGCTCCTGTGGAAAGAGGCGCCGCCCTATGAGGTGATGTCCAGATTCCGCAGTTCTGCCACGATGAAGAGGCGCGGCATGTTCATCGAGGTGCGCGACGACGGCATCTACTTCGTGACCGGCTTGACGCTCTTCATACGGTGACGTGCGTTGCGGATCTGCCGCGTTGAGGTAAAAGTTTCTACAGGTAGAAAGTAATGAAACAGTTCATGAAAACGACTAGCAGGTTCCGAGCCGCGCTTTGCTGCGCGTTCGCCGTCTCGCTTTGCGCGGGCAGCGCGCTGGCGGATCTGCCAGAGGGCTATATGCAGCTGCCGTTCGTCAAGGCGAGCGGACAGTGCAGGGTGAGAACGGGTCTCACTCCGTCCTGCACCGACAAGGCGGAACTGACGTTCGAGCTCTCCACAGTGAGCGGCAACCAGAACTTGTGGTGCTCGCGCGCCAGTGGTGCTGGGCCGTTCACCACCTTCATGATTGCGGACAAAGTGCGCTTCGACCGCAACGCCACCCAGACCACCACCACCGGTGCGCTTGTCGCCGCGAAGAAGTACACCGTCACGGCAGACTACGCCACTGGCGCTGGCACGGTGACTGACGCCGATACCGGCGCGGCCGTGACGAGCGTAGAGATGGGGACGGGCGAATACACGCCGGCCTCTGAACTCTGCCTCTTCGCATCGCACTCCAGCGACGTGGAGACGGGGCTGGACAACTTTGGCTCCTGGACGTTCTACTCTTTCAAGCTGCGCGATGCGGACGGCAACCTCCGCTGCGACCTTGTGCCGGCCTGGCGGGCCGCCGATGGAGCGTTCGGTCTATACGACATAGTGCGCTCGACTTTCCTTGCGAACGAACTCGACGGCGAGTTCACGCTCGGCACCGGTTATTCGGTGGACGAGAACGGCGATGTGCTTGTGGCGGTCACCGCCGAGGCACAGGGCGGCGGCACAATACGCGTCGGCGAAGGCGAGGCTGCGGCAACCGTCTCTGCCCAGATCAAGCTGGACGGCACAGGGGCCGTAACGCTCACGGCGATTCCAGGCGAAGGATGCAGACTCTACAGATGGGAGCTTCCCGACGGCGTGGAACCGACCCAAGGCACGGTGATCGACAAGACCATCGGCGTCTCCGCCACTCAGCCCATGTCCATCAAGGCGGTTTTCTACGCGACGTCCGACGTGTGCGCGAAACTGGTTGAAGGATCGTTCCACTACTACAAGGACGACACATGCTTGCCAGAAAGTGAACTGCTGCCAGCTGATGCTCCGGAAAGCATCGCCGGCGTGAAGGTGGTCTTCGCGAACGACGCCGAGTACCAGGCGCTCGTTCCCTTCACAAATGAACTCGTAAACGCGCTGGGCGGAATGGCGCACCTCCAGAACGGCATCACGTTGACGGAGGATCTGGACTGGCGCGCGATGGACTTCAATCTCAACGACAAGGTGATCACCCTCAAGGGCTATGACCTCTACGTCCACAAGCCGCAGGGCACAGGCCGCATCACCGCCGGCAACGTTCTAAATCCCGATGGATACTCTTTCGTCTCGGGATCGTACTATAGTGGTGATTTGCTTTATCTAGGTTCAGGAAACGGAGCCGTATGTGCGAGACAGACGTTCACATTGGCAAAGTCGCGCACTTGCTATTTTAAGATGCAGACAAAAAGATTAAGTTCGAAATGGAGTCAATGGGTGAGTGTCGGCATCAACTCCCAAAACAATATCGTGAGCTGGGCAGGAGCACTTAGCGGCACCCAGACCTGGGGACCCTACGTTCGCACAGGCATGACAGCGGGGACTTCGTATACGATCCAGTACACTCGCCACAGCGGACATACTCAAATGAACAAGTTCGCGACGCTCAGTCCTACAAGTTATCTCTGCTTCGACATTCCCGAAGGGGAAGAGCACGATCCGTCAAACATCACGTTTGGCGGCAGTACGCCCGGCACTTCCGACTATGGAGGGCTTGGCCTGCAGATTCACAAGATGGGCAAGGGGAAACTTTTGATGTCCACTGTCAAGAGCGACATCGGCGGCAAAGGCATCACGTCCATGGTTGTGGAGGAAGGCCTTGTGAAGAAGTCGAGCGGCGCGACGTGCGGTGCGCAGTATTCGCGGATAGTCGTGGAAGACGGCGCGCAGTTTGACCTGAATGGCCGCACATACCATGACTACGACTACACGCTCGCCGGTTCCGGTCCGGACGGCACGGGCGCGCTCACAAGCACGGCGCAGATCGACGCTGCGACTGCCTACGCGCAGAACACCGGAATGTCGTTCCTGCGCGATGGGACGCTCGGCGGCGACGCAACGATCTACGCCGCAGGCAACATGGGCATGATCTTCTACAACTACTCTGCGAACACAATGACCATGGGCGGCCACACTGTCACATACGACGGCGTCGAAGATGTTGACGGCGAGGGCAACGGCACTGGCGTTGGCGCTTACAGGACGTTCCTCGGAAACATGTCGTATTCCGGCGAGGGCAAGATCGTTGTGGCCAAGAACGGCTGGGTGCAGGGCCACATCTCCACAGTCGCTGCGGGTGGCTGCGACGTTGAGGTGTACGGGCGCTACTGGCAGAACACCGGCAGGATATCTCCCGTGAAGTCGCTTGTGTTCAAGAAGGGTTCGGCGTTCAGGGAGCTGAACGCCTCGCCTGCGGGCATCATGGTGTATTCGGCCTACGCGCCGAATGAGATTTCGGAGAGCGCCGATGGATACCGCAAGCACCCGACCGTGCAGCTGGGCGATGCCAGCCACCTCGCTACGACGCTCGACTTCTCGAGTTTGACGGAGCCGTTCGACGACAGCGAAGACGGCACGCTCACGATATATTCGTCTGCAGCCGACAGGCATGTTGTGACGGTGGAGATCGGCGATCGCACCGAGGGACTGGGATACCGATACCTCTACAAGTGGAAGACGCCGCCGGAGAACGTGGAGTTCGTGCGGTCGGAAAGAATGGAGCAGCGCAAGATCGTTCTTGAAGTGCGAGCGGACGGTCTGGCCGTCGCAAAGGGAGCGATCTTGATAATCCGATAGCGGATCTGGCAGACGGGAGGCTTTGTGAAGCGGTTCTTGTTGTCTTTTGCGTTGTTCGCGGCATTTGCCGCATTCGCCACGCCTGTCTCCACCAACGAGGCGGCGACGGCCGTGGCGAACTGGCTTGCCTCAGGGCAGGCGATGGGTTGCACTGGAATGGGCAGCGTTGCCGGCGTAGAGGCGTACGACGCGAAGGGCGGCACGGGCAGGTTCTACGTCATTTCGCTCAGGAATGATGAAGGCGCGGCGGCGGGATACGTGGTAACCTCGGCGGACCGTAGCCTGAACCCGGTTCTCGCGTATTCCGAAAGCGGCACTTTCGAGGCGACTGACAAGAACCCGCTCTGGACGATGCTCGGCATTGACGTTCCCAGCGCCACGCGGGCAGTGGAGGCGGCTGCCGCCCAGCCTGGCGGATCGCGGCTTGCGTCTGTTGCGCCGGGCGGTTCGTCTGCCGCGAACGGGCAGGACGCCCGTTCTCCCGGCGCCAACGAGCGGAAGTGGGCGCAGCTGCTGAGCGGCTCGCGCCTGCAAGGCACGTCGCTCTCGTCGATCTCCGACGTTCGCGTGAACACGCTCCTGGAGACGCGCTGGGGTCAGAGCGGCCACGGCGAGAACTACTACACTCCCAAAAGCTACGTTTGCGGATGCGTTGCCACCGCGATGGCGCAGATCATGCGCTACTGGCGCTACCCTACGCAAAGCATCACGCTCAACTATCCCTACAACGACGACGGCAGCTATGTTGGTCCAGGCAACGGCACGCGGTCCTACGAGGGAGAAATCGACGGAGAGGCCGGAAGGTGGAACGCGGTGGACGGCTACAAGAAGACTTCGTCCTCTGGCTACACGGCGTGGAGCCCCGCGTTCGGCGGAACGTACGACTGGAACAACATGCCGGCTGCGGGTGCGTCGTACAGCCTCTTCAGCCTGAACGCGACGGAGGCTGCGGCGATCGGCAAGCTCACGCGCGACTGCGGAATCTCCGTTCACATGGACTATTCGGACGACGGCAGCGGTGCAGCAAACTATCTCGCTCCGAAGCGCCTGATGGATCAGTTTGGCTACGCGAATGCCGTCGCATACTACCACAAGGGCGGCTGCACGATCGATGAAATCAAGCGGGCTATTCTGCCGAGCCTTGATCTGAAAAGCCCGTGCGGCGTGTCGGTTCCAGGGCATGCGATCGTGGCGGACGGCTATGGCTACAACAACGATACGCTATACGTGCACTTCAACATGGGATGGAGCGGTTCGGACAACGTTTGGTACAATCCGCCGGACTTGACAGACTCGGGGTATTCCGACTTCAACTCCATCAGCACCATCTACTACAACGTGTATCCGCCAAGTGTATGCTCAGAGGCGGGGCGATCGGTTGTGAGCGGCAGGGTGCTGAGCCAATCGGGAAATCCTGTTTCTGGCGTCACGGTGACGGCGCAGAACAAGTCTTCGGGGGCGTCGTATTCCTCCGTCGCCGCGACGGACTCGAAGGGCATCTACGCGCTGCTTCTCCCGGCTGGAAGCTACAGGGTGCGGGCGGCGTCCGGCGAGACTGCCGCAGTCGTGGACGTTGATGTCCAGAGCGGCGCGAAGTCCGCCACTGTGAACGACAAGGTTGCCGGCGCTACGGTCTCATACGGCAGCTCAAACGGCATAGGCGGAGTGAACAGAAACGTGTACGGGCAGGACCTGACGCTCGCCTCGTCGCTTCCCTCGCCCACGTTCTCCCGCACCGGAATGAATGCCGACACCACGTTCTTCGAGGGAACGCTTGACCTTGTGATTTCGACTTCTGTCTCTGGCGCGCAGATCCGCTACACGCTTGACGGTTCTGATCCGTCAGACGCGAGCGCGCTATACAATGGACCGCTCGTGATCAGCGCCTCCTGCACGGTCAAGGCGCGCACGTTCAAGGAAGGGAGCGCCGAGAGCGCCGTCGCCTCGACTCATTTCCACAAGCTCGCAATAGGCGACAACCTCGTCCTGAACGGCGACTTCGAGCAGCACACCGTAGTGCAGAACAGCGGCGCGTGGTCGTATTGCGGCGGAGACGGTTTCTCCTGCGAGCATTGGAGCTTCAGCGATTCTACTGGGCTCGCCGCGCCGAATACGCCCTGGATTGCGGCGGATGCGTTCGGCGGTGGAGCGGGCGGGATGTCCGCGTTCATCCAGACCGGCGATGCGAACGTGACTTCGCGGGTAGAGCAGACGATCGCCGTTCCGTGTGCCGGAAAGTACAGCTTCGCATTCACGTATGCCGGACGCAAGGAGTCGAAATACAGAGGCGCGACGACGTACTTCCAGATCATCAAGGACAATGTCGTGACGGAACTCGCGTCGGTCTGTCCCAATACGGGGAGTTCAGCCTTGAAGGAGGGGTGCGTGGAATTGCCGTCCGCCGGCACGTACACGCTTCGCTTCCACCAGCCCGGCATTTCGGGCGACAGGGCGAACATCGTCGACGATGTGTCGTTCAGGCTGCGTCCGTACGAGCCCGTCTTCGCTCCGAAGTCAGGCACCGTCTTCTTCCGGAATGGCCAGCCCGTCACGCTCTCGTGCGTTACGGATGGTGCGGAAATCCGCTACACGCTGGACGGTTCGGAGCCCACGGAGCAGAGTGCGCTCTATGAAGGGCCGATTGCGATCTCCGCGAGCGCCACGATAAAGGCCCGGGCGTTCATGGCGGGCATGGAGTCGAGCGAGGTCGTTGCCGCCACATACGTGCGAAAGGATATCATCGGCGAGAATCTTGTGCAGAACGCCGCGCCCGTTCAGGGCGAGGTGCAGACGCTCAGCGTGGCGGCGCCGGGAACCTACGCTGTGTCGTTCGATTATGCCGGGAAGAGCGGACGCTACGGCGAGCGAATGGAGCTGCGCCTCGCGAAGGGCGGCGCAACGAACACGCTTGTCTCCGTTGCCGCCACCTCCGCCGGAACCTTCACCACGAACTTCACGTTCGACGTCTCATCCGCAGGCGACTGGGATCTCTTCGTGTACAATCCCGCGAGCGGCGCCACCCAGCCTGTGACGCTCTCGAATCTATCGATATTCATTCCCGAGACCGATGAGAGCCTTGGCCAGTACTGGATATACGAGACGGAGCGCACCTTTGGCTCCACCGGCGAATGGAATGCCGAGCCGACTTTCCAGGATGGCAAGATGGGCTTCGAGGGAAGAGAGACGTTCACTCCTTACGAAGAGCAGAACGGGCGGCGCGCGGTGATAACGTTGACGATGTCGTTCAACTATATTGCGGATGAAGAAATCGACTTCGGCGAAATTCCTAAGACCGCGGTTCGGATTGCGGAGGACAAGACATCCGGCGGACGTACGTTCAGCCTCTTGACGTCGGCCGACGGAGCGCCTGTGTGGCGGAACGTAAGTGCGGAAGGCGCTGGGGAGCCGCAGCTGGACGTTTCCTACACCTTCAAGTTCACCATGGACTGCGCGGTCGGAACATTCACGGTTGCGCTGGTGAACGGAGATGCTGAGACGCCGCTGCTAGATGGAGCCAATGATACGTTTGCGTTCGCGAATCGGCGCCAGACACCAGTGGAGGAGATCGAGTTTCAAGGGGCGGTATATCTCGATTCGCTATATGGCAGCTACGACAACTTTGTTGCCGCCTTCGCGGAGGGCGACGTGCTGGCGTTAGCAGGCGGCGCTCTCTCGGATGGCCTTACCGCCGCGCAGGCCGCATGGCTCAATTCGATGAATGCCTATGACGCGGTGAGGGCGAAGGTGGGCACGATTGGGTCGGACGCCTTTCTTGACGCGTGGCTGCTGAATCTCGACCTCAGGGAGGAGCCGCTTGGCTCTGGAGCGCTCAAGGTGTCTGGAATAGAGGTCACGGAGACTGAGGTGAAGGTGTCCGTAAAGCTGGAGCGCACGGGCGCGATGCAGAACGCGGCGATCAACGGCGTCTTGAAGCTCTATGGCGGCACGTCGTTGGACGTGATGGCGCCGCTGAACGAGACACCCGTCACGAACGAAGATTTCGCAAGCGGCGATGCTGCGCTCTTCGTCTATCCACGCAGCGGAGGAGCGAAGTTCTTCCACCCTGTGATCGTGCAGCCGTGATTCTGGCTAGGGAATGGTTTGAAGGTTTGAAAGTTTGAAGGGCAGGTGAAAATGAAACTTGAAGATGTGTGGATGCTTCTGCCGGGCCGCAAGGTAGGCTTTGGAACCATCGAGGTAGTGGGCGATACGATCGCCGCTGTCAAACTCGCCGAGAACCGCGAGCCAAAAGGCGCGGGTCGGCTCGTCCTCCCCGGGCTCGTCAACTGCCACTGCCACGCGCCGATGACGCTGCTGCGCGGCGTTGGAGGAGGTCTTCCGCTCAAGCGCTGGCTTGAGGAGGCGATATTCCCGAAAGAGGCGAAGCTGACCGACGAAGACGTCCACGCCGGCGCGCTGTGGGGCGCGATGGAGATGCTCGCGGGCGGCACCACGTGCGTCGCCGACATGTACGAGTGGAACTACCAGCACGCCTTTCTCGAGGCTGGAATGCGCGCGCGCGTCACGACGGTCGGGCGTCTCGGCGCGCCGGGACGCCTTGCCGAGTGCATCATCGCGACGCGGGAGTGGAACGAATGGATGTGCGGCGAGGTGCGCGGCGACGTGTACATGGACCTCTGCATCCACTCCGAATATCTCACCGACGAGCATTTCTGCCGTGAGCTTGCCGCGGCGAACAGGGAGCTCGGGCGGAGGCTCCACGTGCACGTGAGTGAGACGAAGCGCGAGCACGAGGAGTGTATCGCGCGGCACGGAAAGACGCCTATCGCGTATCTCGCCGACACCGGGATTCTTGACCACGGCGGATATGCCGCGCACTGCGTGTGGTGCACTGACGACGACTTCAGGATCATGGTCGAGAGGGACATCTCGCTCGTGCACAACCCTACGAGCAACATGAAGCTCGGCAGCGGCTTCGCGCGCATCGTCCGCGCGATGGAGCTCGGCGTGAACGTTGCGCTCGGTACGGACGGCACGGCGTCGAACGACAATCTCGACATGTTCGAGGAGATGCATCTCGCCTCGCTCATACACAAAGGGCTCGCGAACGACCCCACCGTGCTCTCGCCGTGGGACGTGATCGAGATGGCGACGAAGAACGGCGCAAAGGCGCTTGGACGCGATGACATCGGCGAGATCGCCGTGGGGAAGAAGGCGGACTTCTGTGTGGTCGACATGGACAAGCTTCACCTCATTCCCGCGTTCGACATTCCGAACCTCGTCGTCCACTCCATGCATTCGAGCGACGTGGTGATGACGGTCGTTGGCGGAGAGACGGTGTACGAGGCAGCGCTTGGAGAAAATGCGTTCGACGGATGTCCCGTCACGCGCGCCGATGCCAAAGCTGCGCTGCTCGCCTCCGCCACGCGGCTCCTGTCTTGTTGACCCCGCCAATCAGTAGAGCTAGTTGCAAAACCCGATGTGGCAAGGGCGCCCTCGCCCTTGCAGCAAGGCCGAGGCGGCCTTGCCACATCGTACACGCATGGTTTTGCAACTGCCTCAGTAGTCGCTCGCCGCTCATGTCAGTTGGTTCTTGCCTTGTGCATGAGGTTTATGGTATTCTATTTACAAAAGTAGGGCAAAGGAGTAGTTATGAAACCGCACAAAACAGGTATCACCTGCCGGAATGACAAGCGCTCATTCGTCATTGCACTTGCTGCGCTTTTCGTGGCGACGGCCGTTCACGCGGCAGACTGCTACTGGGCGGGAGAGACGAGTTCGGCATGGGAGACTTCAGGCAACTGGACGACCACGGCAAGAAAGCCGACAAACGACGGCGGCTACTTCCGAAGCGACAAATTCCACAATAACTTCAAGAGCGGCAGTAGAGCATATCTCGTCACGTTCAGCGCGGCGGAGACGAACAACTGGAGAACGTACTTCAACAACTGCGGCACGGCGTCGGCTCCGATCGTCCTCAGGGGTAGTAACGCCTCATGCGGTCTCACGGGCGGCGACTCTACATCCAACAAAAACACAGATTATGAAGGCATCTACATCGGCACGAACCAGACCGGAGGCAACGGCGGCAGCACTGACAGCAAAGCCTCGACCGGCAACGCATACGTGCGCTTCGAGACGGGCACGTATGCGACGCGCAACACATACAGCTACTTCTTCCTCGGCAACAATTCGTATGACGGCCACATGACTGTCGCCGGCGCGACGATCAACGCCTCCAGCGACTTCAAGATATTCAGCGGGTCGCTCACCATCGAGTCGGGAACGGTGAATGTCACGTCCTGGACGAGGTTTGAAAACAACTCCAGGGCGAAGGAGATCAACATTGGCGGCGGTACGCTCGTGACCTACTACATCAACAGCCAGGGCACTTCGGGGTCTCAGACTGTTGTGTTCAACGGCGGCACGCTCAAGAAGCGCTCCTCAAGCACATATCCGATCATCCACGCGAACATCGCCGTGAAGGTGGGCGCGAAAGGCGGCACGATAGACGCGAACGGATTGGACTTGACCGTCGCTCCGGCCATGAACGAGGATCCTTCCTCTCCCGGCGGCGGGATGAAGTTCTGTGGCGGCGGTTCGGTGACGCTTTCCGGCGCGGTGGGCTGGACCGGCGGCACCACGATCGAGGGTGGCACGACCGTTCTCGTCGATACAGCCGCGAAGAAGAACGCGCTCTTTGGCAGTAGGGGGAGCATGCTGAAGTTCATCCCCACCGCCACGGGAACGGTCACGCTCGTCACGATAACGGGCGACGGCGAGTTCGCCGAGAACGACCTGCTCAAGGTCGTCGTGGCGCCGGACGCTGCTGGCACCGCCGAGTTCAGCATCTCTGAGGACGGGAAGTCGCTGCTGGCCTCGTGCAGCTACGCCGGCGGCGCCATCGACCAATCGTCGCCCACGCTCGTCTTCCCGGGCGCGACGCTCGCCGACCTCGCCACGCACACGCTGCGCGCAAGGATGCAGGGCGCCAACTTCGACTCGGATGGCGTGGAGGCGACGTTCTTCGACAGACAGGAGACGATGGACGGCGACGTTCTCACGAAGGTGACGTACCAGCTTCAGGCTGTGGACGAACACGCGAGCAATCATTACACCAAAGACGCCATGGTGGAGTTCACCGCTGGCGAGAGCGGCGTCTATGCAAAACTGGCGTCCCCCAGCTATTCGAGCTACGGCAACCAGAACCAGTTCGGCACGATTCGCACTCCTTCGGGGACAAGCGGCTACATCCCCTACGATCTTAGACTCGTCAAGCCCGTTTCCAACTCCATCAACGTCAACATCAATCCCACGGGCCGCAGCGGCGCGGAGAACCAGATCGACACCACTTCGTCTGCGCGCTATGGCGCGGGCGACTACGCCGTGCCATACACGGCGTGGTCAAATTTCGATCTGGCCAACAATCAGAATGCCCAATCTGCGACCATCGGAGGCGTCGTCTTCACCATTAGCGGGCAGCAGGGCAACTACTATTGCAGCAACGCCAACGCCACAAAGGATGTCCGCCACGGCTATATCGACGATTCTGCCAGCAAGAACAGTCCCACGCTCACGGCAACCGGCATTCCGTACGAGTTCTACCGCATCGTCGTGTATATGTCGACCGACACGAAGAACAACAAGTTCAACTACGTTACAATCAACGGCAAGAACTACACGGCATCTGGCGACGCGTTGTCAAGCGACACGGTGACGACCATCGAGGGCTCAAGCACGTGGGGCAAGGGCAATGCCGGGTCGGGTGGTTATCTGTATGGCCTGAAAGAAGGCTTGAACTACCTCGTCTCGCCAGTTCTGTGCGATTCCACGGCAACGGTTGTAGGGCACAACTCAAGTGGTGCGCGCGGGAATGTGGCGGCCATCCAGATCGTCGAATACGCGCCGACAACCTACACGGCCACGATAGCCGACGGCGGCGCCAAGACCTTCTCCACGCTCGACTGGGACAAGACGCTTCCCGTGCTTCTCACGGGTAATGACCAGATCGTCATCAACGTGAACGAGGATACCACTCTTACGCTCGACTCCGCCATTGACGTCTATGCGATCAAGTTCAACGTCGCGGACGGCAAGACGCTGACGCTCGCGGGCAGCAATGCAGCAGCGCGGTTCATCACCGCGACGGGCGCGGGGCAGACGGTCGTAGGCGGCGCGTCCCAGCTCGCAGGAACTGTGAAGGGCGATGGAACGCTCGTCTATGGCGCGGCGCCTTCGGGCATAAAGCTCACTGACAGCACGTGGACCGGCGTGCTTTGGCTCAAGAACGGCACGATGAGCGGACTGCTCGCGCAGGACCTCGCAAACGCGAACTCGACCTTGCGCTTGACAGGAGTGACCGGCTACTTCAACAACGCCGACTCCGAAATGACTTGCCCTGGGACGCTCGAACTCGTCGATGACGGCGCGACGCCGGCGTTCACGGTGAACAACGGTTTTTCCGCGAACGGCAAGACGGTGTTCGCTGCGCTCAAGGGCGACGGCACGTGCAAGTCCGACACAACGACTTCGCAGCGGTACATGTTCAAGAACGTAGCGGCGTTCACGGGAACGATCGACATTCCAGGCGGCAAGAACACGCGCGTCATCCTCGGCAACGGCGCGTCGCTCAATCCTGCGAGCGGCACGGTCACGGTCGTATCCGGCGCGACGGCGACGGTTGCCGCGGGCAAGACGTGGACGGCGAACGGCGGCATGGTCTTGGACGGCACGCTCATCCTCGGCGCGAGTGCTAACGCGCCGAAGATCGCGGGTGGCGCAGGCACCGTTGGCGTATCCGCCGGCACGGGCACTGTGAATGGCTTTGATCCCTCCGCCGTGCTGACGTTCACCACGGCTGCTGACGCAACGCTTGCGATAGTCGATGGCTCGCTTGCGGCCATGACCGTTGGCGCTCTCGACAACCAGGGCACGATCGACCTAAGGGGAACTGCGCTTGCGGAGGCAACCCTCAATCTCGCCTCCGGCGTGTCAAGCGTCACAACCGGCACGATCCTCTATCCCGCGACGTTCGAGAAATTCGTCGTGATGCCCGCCGATCCGTCCGGCCACTCGCTTTCGGCCTATTCGCCGCCGGCGGGCCTGCCGGAGGGCGCGGGGTACTACGTGACGGTTGAGGAGACTCGCGAGGAGTTCGGCAAGGGGACGATGACGGTGACGGATTGCGCGGCGGGCGTGAACGTGCGCGTGGCGCGTCCGAACGGAACATTCATCGACATGACGCCCGTCGATGGCACGGTGACGTTGACGGAAGCGCCGCAGATCGCGGGCGCGGCGACGGCGTTTGACGCGACGTACACCAACACGGTCGCGTATGCGTACCGTGCCCCGGGGTGGAACGCGGGGAACGGTGTTGATGTGGCGAATCCGCAGTATAACAATACCGAGAACGACGAGACGACGGGCATGTACATCCTGCACCATCCGTGGGTGTCTGGCGTAAATCCGAATATTATCGCGCTCGGCGACTTCACGCTCGTGGTGGTCGGTACGATGTCATCCTCGCCAAATACACAGTTCCTTCATATCGGGTCGTCCAGCGGCAGCTTGACGGGACTGCTCATCACGACGACGGAGAACGAAGACGAGGTCCTGATCGCTAAGAACACGGGCAATGTGGTCGATGCGGCGAACGGCGTGAAGGCGTCCGTCCCGAACGCGGCGACGGCCCGCCATGCCTACGTGATCAACAAGAAGGGGACGGTGTTCGAGGTGTGGGTCGATGGCGTGAAGCGCGGACAGTTCGACGCAGGAGATGGTTTCACGCTGGGTTCGACGTCAAGTAACGGCATCCAGATCGGATCCGACATCAGCGGATCGATCAGGAACGCCAACATCTACAAGGGCGTTCCGAACAGCCCGGAGACCGAGACTGGCGTGATCAACGTCGTAAGGCTCTTCGACTACTCGATCACCGACGCGCAGGCGGAGGCGGTGTTCGCCACATATCCCTACGTCTCGCAGGGCGGACTCTACACGCGCACGGTCGCGGCTGGCGGAACGTTCTCCGAAACGGACGCCTGGTCGAAGGACGGCGACGCGAACCTCTACGATGTTCCCGTAGGCGCGACGGTCGATGATGTCTATTACAATCCGTCCGCAACGCTGACGGCGAGTGCGGCGGCTACGCTGACGGTGAACGCCGATGTTTCGCTCGACACGTTCGCGGTGTCTGGCTCCGCGGCGCTGAAGTTCTCGGCAGACGGCGAGCATTCCGTCACGGTGGTCGGCGCAGCGACGGTCAACGCGCCTATCACGGACGAATACGGCGCAGTCAACATGTCCGGCGCGCCCGTGCAGCTCGGCTCGTCCGGCGCAATCTGCTTTGACTGCTCCGGATTCAACATCTCCGAAGTGTTCACGACAACCCGCTTCCAGCTCACGGGCCTCATCGACCGCGACGACGCAAAGGTGACCTTCGTTCCGCCGGCGGCGGTTCTGAGCAGGACGGTTTCGTTCGGCTACAGCACGACCGGCTCCTGCTACGAGTTCACCGTCACGGCCGAGCGCGCTGCCGGCACTGTCTACTACAAGAGCGGCACGTATGCGGAAGGCTCCTCCGATCTCCGCATCGTGACGCTTGACGGCGATGGCAACGAAACCGAGACAGTACTCTTCCCCGGCGACAACGTGGTGTTCACCGACGCTGTGGCGGGCGAGAACGCCGTCGTTCAGTTCGGCGAGACGCTTCCTGCGAACGTAACGTTCGGCTTTGAAGACTGGACCGGAAAGGTCGTGCCGGTGCTGCCAAGTTCGATGTACGTGTGGACCGGCGAGGCCGGTGACGGCAAGGCGAATACGGCGGGCAACTGGTATGGCGGCGTGAAGCCGCCCGCCGGAGCCGCCGTGTACATTCCCTCAAAGACCGCCGCGATCGACAACGACATCGCCGTCTTCGCGCCTGCGTCCATCACGTTCGGCTACGGGATCGGAGTGGTCACGATCGGCGGCAACGCCATCACGGGCGTGGCGGCGGTCACGAACCTCTCCGAGGCCACGCATACGTTCGAGTGCCCGGTCGCGTTTGCGGAGAGGATATTCGTCTCGCAGAGGGCGAAGGGGTGGGATTCCCGTGCGCAGTCGAGTGTCCGCTTTGCGGGCGGCGTGACCGGCGCGACATTCGCCGACGGGACGGCTCGTTTCCTGAACGGCGCGTATAGCCTCTCCACCGCCGAAGACTGGGTGGCAAACACGTACAGCGACGACACGCGGTGGGGAATCGCGCAAGGTTCCTCGCTGACTGTGCCTTCGGTGGACAACACGGTAGAGTTGGCAATCGGGCAGACAGACAGCGTCGACGGCGGAGCCTTCACGGCCGGCGTGGTGCGCACGTCGGGCCGCATTTGCTGCTGGAACAATGGCGAGTACGTCGTCACGAACGAACTTGTCTTCACGCTTCCTGGAGCCGACAGGCACGTGGCCTATCAACACAGCGACGGCGCATTCAAGTTCGAGAAGATCACGCTCGCCGATCAAGGGGCGTCCAAGTGGTTCTACTTTGCGAACGAGGGCAACTACAATTACACCAAGAACATCTGGATCGGCGCCGGTGGCCTTAACTTCGCCGACGGTGCATCGGCCAACACAGCCTATTCATGCGGGTTAAGGGAGAACGACGTCGTATATCTGCGGCCCTGGCATTCCGACTACACCATCAGAACAAAGCCGAACTCGACCACAGACTTCGTAATCTATCAGGAAACGCACATCGGCACGGACGACGAAAGCGGCGTCGCAAGGACGGTGACATGCGATGGCCTGATTCACTATACGGGAGCGGCCATTGTCGAAGGTTCGGGAACGTTTGTCGTCAACCACCCCGGAAACACGCATTCGGGCACGTGGACAATCAATGACACCGCCACGGTTGCCGTGAAGCCGGGCAGCAAGACCGGCACGGGCGCGGTGACGGTCAACGCCGGCGCGACGTTCGCGGTCTCGGAGTCCGGCACGGTGGCGCATGGTGGTGCGCTGACGCTTGCGGCCGGAGCGGCGCTGGGCTTCAACTTCACGGACAAGGAAGCCGCGCCGGTTCTGGACTTGACGGACAAGACCGTGGCCGTGAATGGCGCGGTCAAGGTGAAGGTGTCTTCGGCTGGAGGCGTCAAGCCGATGGGCGGGAAGTACGTGCTTACGTCTGGCGGCAAGTTCGTGGACGCAAACGTTTCGGCTGCCGCCGACGCGCCGAAGTGGGTGAAGAGCGTCTCGGTCAACGACGACGGAGACATCGTCCTCGTCGTCAAGCCCAGCGGCGTAGCCATCTTCATCCGCTGAGGCGGCGGACGAACAGCTCGCGGAGACGCATGGCGATCTCCCAACAGATTAATCCTGAATCAGCAAAGGAACCGACATGAAAACAAAGGCGACTAGCATGATGCGCAGGAACGATGGATATTCGCCATTCCGTCAATCGACACTCGTCATCGCCGCCGTTGCGCTGGGCGCGGCGACGGCCGTGCACGCGGCGGACTGCTACTGGGCGGGCGGCACGAGCTCTGCTTGGGAGACGGCCGGCAACTGGACGACCACGGCGAAAAAGCCGACAAATGACGGTGCGTACTTCCGGAAAGACAAGTTCGCCGACCGCTTCAAGAACGACAAATACGTCGTTACGTTCAGCGCCGCGGAAGCGAACACCTGGAGAACGTACTTCAACAACTGCGGCTCCGCCAATGAACCCATCATATTGCGCGCGAACAACGCCACGAGCGGCCTTACCGGAGGCGATGCCAAAGACAATACAGCAAGCAACCAAGAGGGCATCTACATCGGCACGTCGTACACTGCCGGCACCAGCGGCAGTCACGATACAAAGGCCTCCGACGGTGACGCCTACGTGCGCTTCGAGAAGGGCACGTTCGCGACAGGAGCGAAATACAGCTACTGGTTCCTGGGCAACGGCTCGTACAGCGGACACATGACGGTTGCCGGAGCGACGATCAACAGCCCCAACGCCTTCTACCTGAACCGGGGTTCGCTTACGGTGGAGTCGGGAACCGTTAGCATGTCCGGCGACTTGAAGATGGGCACGAACGGCGATACGACGCTGACGGTAAACGGCGGAAAGCTGACCGTTGGCCTGTGGCCGCGGTTCGAGTCTTCCTCGTATGCGAAGACGATCAATCTCAGCGGCGGCACGATGGAGGCGTACATCATCCGCAATGTTGGCGGGTCGGGCGCGATGACGATCTCATTCGACGGCGGCACGCTCTTTGCGACGACTACCCACTCCACATATGGACTCATCGATTCCGGCATCACGGTGAAGGTTGGTTCGAGGGGCGGCACGATCAACGCCAACGGGAAGAACGTGAACATCAATTCGGCCATGAACGAGGATCCTTCCTCCTTGGGCGGCGGGATGAAGTTCTGCGGCGGCGGCTCTGTGACGCTCAACGGCGCGGTGGGCTGGACAGGCGGCACCACGATCGAGGCAGGCACCACGGTGAAGATCGACTCGATGGAGAAGAAGAACGCGATTCTCGGGCATGGCCTCAACACATTGAAGGTGATTCCCGCGAGCGGCACGCACACGCTCGTGACGATAACGGGCGACGGTTTCTTCTCGGAAGGCGACGAGCTCAAGGCGTCCATCGCCCCGGGCGTGGCGGGTTCCGCCGTGTTCAGCCTGTCGAACGACAGGAAGTCGCTGATGGTGTTCTTCACGTACGCGGGCGAGGCAGTGAACGCGTCCACGCCCACTCTCGTCTTCCCGGGCGCGAAGCTCGCCGACCTCGCCACCCACACGCTCTGCGCCAGGATGGGCGGCGCCAACTTCGACGCGGGCGGCGTGGAGGCCACCTTCTTCGACAGGCAGGAGACGGTCGAGGACGAAGTCCTCACGAAGGTGGCGTACCAGCTTCAGGCTCTTGACGACAACGCGAGCGGCGGGCACTACACGAAGGCCGTGAAGGTGGAGTTCACCGAAGGCGAGTACGGCGTCTATGCGAAGCTGGTTGACGGCAACTACACAAACTACGACGGCCAGCCCCAGTTCGGCACGGATCCGCTTGAGACGAATCCTGGAACGTACAGCTACATACCCTACGGCTTCAGGCTCGTCGCGCCCGTGACGAACTCCATCAACATCAACATCGATCCCGTGGGGCGCTCAGGCGCAGAGAACACGCTCGACACGACCTCTGCCGTGCGCTACGGCGCGGGCGAATACGCAGTGCCATACTCGGCCTGGACGAACTTCGCCATGCAGAACACCCAGGACAACGTCACCGCCACCATCGGCGGCGTCACGATGACCGTAAGCGGGCAGAAGGGCAACTACTACTGCAGCCACATGAACGCTTCCACTGATGTCCGCCACGGATACATCGACGACAGCGGCGACAAGGCGAACCCCACGATCACCGTGGCTGACATTCCGTACGAGTTCTACCGCGTGGTGGTCTACATGTCCAGCGACACCGCAAACTGCCAGTTCGGCCACCTCACGATCAACGGGAGGAACTACACGGCCTCCGGCGACGCGCTGACGTGCGACACCGTGACTGCCGTTGAGGGCGCTGCGGCCTGGGGCCTGGCCAATGCGGGAGCCGGCACCTATCTCTTTGGCCTCAAGAGCGGAGTGAACTACCTCGCCTCGCCGGTCACTTCCGGATCGACGGCGACGATCGTTGGCCATCGTCAGAGCGGTACAGTGCGCACGGGCATCGCTGCCATCCAGATCATCGAATACGCTCCCGAGACGTACACCGCCACGATCGCCGACGGCGGAATGAAGACGCTGTCAGCGCTTTCCTGGGACAGACCGCTTCCCGCGACGCTCTCCACGGGAGACAGGCTCGTCGTCAACGTGGAGGAGGATGCGACGCTGAACATCAACCTGCCGGTCGAGGTGTTCGAGATCGCGTTCAACGTGGCGGAAGGAAAGACGCTCGCGCTTGCCGGCGGCAATATCGATGCGGCATGGATAACGGCTACGGGCGCGGGCGAGATCGCGGTGGCAGGCAGTGCCTCGCAGCTCGCCGGGACCTTGAAGGGGGATGGGACGGTTGTGTATGACGGGGTTAGACCGTCCAGCGCCAAGTTTACCGATCTGGCGTGGACGGGAACGGTGTGGGTGAAGAACATCTCGACCGTGAGCGAGGCAAGAAGGGACTGGACGCTGCAGAACTACGGCAACGTCGGCTCCACGCTCCGCCTCACCAACGTCAACATGTACTTCGCGAACAACGCCACCACGTCCTTCCCGGGCACGATCGATCTCAGCGGCGCGGGCATGAACATCTGCGACGGCTACAGCGGCACGGTTGCCACGATCGCCAGGCTCACCGGAAACGGCACTCTTTCCACGAGCGGCGGTTCGGTGAACGGCAACGCCCTCGTTATCGGCGACATCTCGGGATTCACGGGAGCGATGACGCTCACGAAGTACAAGGTGACCGTGGGTGCGTCGTCCGGCACGTCCGCAGATGGCGCTCTTCAGATCGACGCAGGCTACGCGGCGACGGTCGCGGCTGGCAAGACGTGGACTGCGCCAGGCGGCATGGTGGTGAACGGCACGCTGACGATTGGCGATGATGCGACGGCCCCAAGGCTCACAGGCGGCACGGGCACGATCGCGGCGGCGTCCGGCACTGGGAGGCTGAACGGATATGGCGACGCTGCGGCCACGCTCGTGACAGCGGCGGATTCGACGCTCGCGATAGTGGACTCCACGCGTACATCCATCACGATCGGCGGGCTAGACAACCAGGGCGTTCTCGACCTCACGGCGACATCGCTTTCCGAGGCGACGCTGCTTCTCGCCGCTGACGCTACGACCGTTGCCACCGGCACGATTCTCTATCCGGATACGTTCAGGAAATTCGTCGTGAAGCCGGTAGACCAGTCCCTCCGCTCGCTCACGGGATTCGACTCTCCCGGTACGCTGCCCGCCGGAGTTGCGTACTACGTGATCATCGCGGAGACGCGTGAGGAGTTCGGCAAGGGCCATCTCGCGGTGACTGACGTGCCGGCAGGAGTCAACGTGCGCGTGACGCGCCCGAACGGCACGACTGCGGATCTGACGCCGGTTGACGGCACGGCGACGCTGACGGAGGCCCCGCAGATTGCACAAGAGGCGACGGCGTTCGACTTCACATACACAAACGTCGTGGAATGCGCGTACGCTGCGCCGGGGCTCGACATCGGCACTAGTGCGGACACCAAGCCGGTCACGTTCAACAACGAACTTGCGGACGACACTACGGGCGCGTACATCAAGCACCATCCCTGGGTGACTGGCGCAGGCAATCTG
>JAFUDL010000224.1 GCA_017459225.1 Kiritimatiellia bacterium | reverse complement strand
TGAGGCCTTCCGGGATGGCTCCGCAGTTCACTGCTACGAATTGGCCGCTCGTGCGGGTGGAGAGGTTGTGGATGGCGTTCGCCAAGAGGTCCTTGCCGGAGCCGTTGGGCCCCTGCAGCAGCACGGTGGCGGAAGATGGCGCCACTCGCCGCACTATATCGAACACGCGCTTCATGGCTGGCGATGATCCAACCATGTTCTCAAGTCCGAAGCGTTCGTCGAGCTGGTTGCGCAGCTCGGCCACTTCGTTCTTGAGGACCACGTTCTGAAGGGCCTTGGCGACGCGGATGTCGAGCTGGTCGAGGTCGATCGGCTTCGTGATGAAGTCCTCAGCGCCGTCGCGCATCGCCGCCACGGCCTGGTCGATTGTGCCGAAGGCCGTTAGAAGGATGCAGATGAGGTGAGGGTACTTCCTCTTTGCGGCCTTAAGCAACGCGAGGCCATCGGCTCCGGGCATGCGGATGTCCGAGAGCATAAGGGCGATGGACGGATCGGCGTCGAGCGCGGACATGGCCTGCTCGGCGTCCGGCGCGGTGGTGACGTTGTACGTCTCGCCCAGCGCGCGCGCCATCAGCTCGCGCGTGTCCCTTTCGTCGTCAACTATGAGAATTGATTGCTTCATGTGAGGCTCCTGACGCGCTTTTCGAGGCGGGGAACTATTACGGTGAACTTGGTGCCTTCGCCTTCCTTGGACTCCACGTCTATGTCGCCGCCGTGCGCGCGTGCGATTCTGCGCGAAAGCATCAGGCCAAGGCCCGTTCCCTGCTTCTTCGTGGTGCGGTACGGTTCGAAGAGCGCAGCGACTGCGCCTGGCGCCATGCCCGCGCCCGTGTCGCGGAACGACACGGTGACGGAGTCATCGCTGGAATCGAGCGCGATCGAAAGTTCGCCGCCGTCCTTCATGGCTTCTAGCGCGTTCTTCACGAGGTTGAAGAACACCTGCTCCATCTGCGCGCGGTCGAGGGCGACTAGCGGAAGGGCGGGTGGTAGGTCGAGGGTCACGCGTATGCGGCGGCTCTCGATCTGCGGCTTGAGAGTCTCGAGTGTGTCGCGAAGGGGATCAGCAAGCGAGCCGGGCATCAGATTGGGGCGAACGGGACGCATCGCCTCGAGGAAGCCGCGGTTGATGTCGATGATACGGCGGATCTCGTTCTGGGCGGTTGCGACGTCTGCAAGCAGGCGCTCACGCCGGGCGGAGTCCGGTTCTTTGCGGAACTCGCGGGCCATGAGCTGGAGGTTCATTGAAAGGGCGTTTAGCGGGTTGCCGATCTCATGCGCGAGACCGGCGGCAAGGTCCTGGATGGCGTCCGTGCGTTCGCTCTCGCGCGCATCTGCCGCGCGCGCGTGCTCCCCAGTAACATCGCGTATGATCACGACGACGGCGCTGCCGTTTGGAAGGGAACCAAGCTCGAGTATGCGGTGTTCGGGGTAGGCGATCTCGATCTCGCAGGAGGCTTTGCGCGCCCAGCCTGCGCCCTCGGCGGAGGGGTTCAGCAAGCGGTCCCAGTCCCAGCCCGGCAGCATGTCGCGTATGGACTTGCCACGCCCGCGCGAGAAGGGACATGCCACCAGACGCTCTGCCATGCTATTGGAATACATCAACATCCCGCACGCATCAATTACGAGAATTCCCTCGGAAAGCGTGTTGAAGACGGACTCCAGAAACCCGATTTCGTTTGCAAGGGCCTCGAACTGATGACGACGATCCGCCGCATCGAGCTTGTCGATGCGGTCAGCGACTTTCTTGAAAAACTTCTTCATATGCGCCATTTAGTCCCAATGAAACCATTTGGCACAATTGTATCATATTTTAGGTCTACGCGCAAGGTCGATTTACCCTTTACGAAGCACTAAGCACACTAAGCACTAGGCACTAAGCACTCAATGTGATATAATGAAAGTCATGAAAAAAACTTATTTCATCGCGGCGACCGTTGCCGCCATCTCTATTGCCGCTAGCGGCGACATCGTCGAGAAATATTATAGGCTTGCCATACGTGGGATACGTGGCGGCGACATCGTGCAGCTGGGCGAGTTCTCGCTATATGCGGCGGATGGTTCACGCGTGAACGGCGGCGGCATGAAGCTTGTTGACCCATGCGAGCCGAAGTCCCTCGCTCCCGGCGAGTGCTTCGCGTCGCGCAAGAACTTCGCGCGAGAGACCGCCGAAAAGCTCTTCGACGGCAATCCAAAGACAAAGCTCTGCGTTGGAAAGCTCGCGCCGAGCGAAGACGATCCAGCAAGCTGGCTCTACATCTACTTCCGCCTGGGAGACAACGCAAAGCCGGTGGCGAAGTACAACTTCTGCAGTGCGGACGACACCGACCGCTTCCCCGATCGCAACCCAACATCGTGGGCGATATGGTGCTCTTCGGACGGCGAGACATGGCGTCTCCTCGACGAGCGCACGAACGCGTTCTCGCCAAAGTCGATGCTCACATGGTGGAACGGTTCGCGTCCGTACTCCTTCGGCGGCGAGAAGCCGTGCGACGACATGGCCCGTGAGGTGAACCCGTTCATCGGCGCCGTCACCCAGCATCCGCGCAGCGCGCTTGGCGGACACGGCCTTGGCAAGACGTTCCCCGGCGCCGCAACGCCGTGCGGCATGATACAGCTTTCGCCCGACACGATCACAGGCGGCGACAACGGCTGTGGATACTCGTATCACCACGAGACGATCGAGGGCTTCAGCTTCATGCACCTCTCGGGAGTGGGCTGGTACGGCGAATTCGGCAACTTCCAGGTGATGCCGACTACGGGTGAGAGAATGCTCGACCGCGAGAAGGCGAAGTCCGCCTACTCGCACGAGCGCGAGGTAGCCGAGGCGGGCTACTACGCCGTCACGCTCGACCGCTACGGCATACGCGCCGAGATGGCCGCCGCGCCGCGCGCCGGCATTCTGCGCTTCACCTTCCCGGAGTCGAAGGAGGCGCGCGTTCAGATCGACCTCGGCCGGCGCGTGGGGCAGATCGGACGCTGGTTGAAGCATTCGCGCCAGCACGTGAAGGTGGTGGACGAACGCACGATAGAAGGGCGCATCGAGTGCCCGTGGCAGGACGGCGGATGGGGGCGTGGCGCGGGACGTGTCCACTACGTCGTCAACTACACCTGCGTCTTCTCGAAGCCTTTCAAGAAGTTCGGCGTGTGGGACAAGGAGAAGGTGCTCGAAGGCTGCCGCGAATACATCGGCGCGAACACTGGCTTCTTCGCCGAGTTCGATACGGCCCCCGGCGAACAGATACTCATGCGCGCAGGCCTTTCGTACGTCGATCAGGAGGGTGCAAGGAAGAACCTCGCGAATGATATTCCTGACTTCGACTTCGATCGTGTGCGCACCGCGTCACTCGCCCTCTGGAGCGACGCCTTCGCAGGCGTGAAGGTGAAAGGCGGCAGCGTGGACGACCGCATCGTCTTCGCCACATGCCTCTACCACGCTCTCATCGATCCGCGCATGATCGGCGACGTGGACGGCAGGTACATGGGCAGCGACGGCAAGATATACCGCAACGAGCGTTTCACCGCGCGCACGGTGTTCAGCGGCTGGGATGTGTTCCGCAGCGAGATGCCGCTTCTCACGCTGATCCGGCCCGACATTGTGAACGACACGATCTGCTCCATGATTCGCTGGATGGAACTAGGTCCGCGCGACACGCTGCCAGTCTGGGACCTCTTCGGATGCACGTCGAGCTGCATGGTTGGAAATCCCATCATCCCCTGCATTGCGGACGCATACGAAAAGGGCATTCGCGGCTGGGACGCCGAGACCGCCTGGCGTCTTGCCGAAGCCACTTCCCGCCGGCGTGGAAACGCCGCCTGCGGTTGGACGCCCAATTCGCTTTCCGTGACGCTCGAATACGCCTACGACGACTGGTGCATGGGCAAGTTCGCCGAGATGCTCGGCAAGAAGGACGACGCGAAGCGCTACTACGAACGTGCCGGATGGTACAAGAACATCTGGAGCGAGGAGGCGGGCTGGCTGCGAAGCCGCAATGCGGACGGATCGTGGACGCCGTGGCGCGGGCGGCACGTGCACGGCCAGGGCGCGGTGGAGTCCAACCCCTGGCAGCAGGGATGGTTCGTGCCGCACGACGTCTACGGCCTGATGGAGCTAATGGGCGGCGCGAAGAAGTTTGCCGATGAACTCGAGCTATTCTTCGACAAGGCTCCTGCGAACTTCATGTGGGGCGACTGCTACAACCATCCTAACGAAGTCACGCATCTCGTGCCGTTCATGTTCCCGCATTGCGGCAGGCCGTGGCTCACGCAGAAGTGGACGCGCAGGATATGCGAAGGCGCGTACGGAAACGAGGTGTACGGATACGTCGGCAATGAGGACGAGGGGCAGATGAGCGCATGGTACATCCTCGCGGCTAGCGGACTCCACCCGGAGTGCCCGGGAAGCGGCGTATGGATTCTCACGAGTCCGATGTTCCCCGAGGTGTCGTTCCGCCTCGACCCGAAGTACGCGAAGGGCAAGAGCTTCACCATCCGCGCTAATGGCGTCTCGAAGGCGAACATGTACATCCGCTCCGCAAAACTGAACGGCAAGCCGCTCGACCGCGCATGGATCACGACGAAGGAAGTGTCAAACGGCGGTCTGCTGGAACTTGAGATGGGGGGCGAGCCAGCGGTCGACGCCTTCCCGATGCGTCCGCCGAGGTGAGGTTTCGAAACTGTGACGAGATGTCTATTTTGTCTGTTCCATCATCCGGCAACTGTGGTATAATTTTAGTAGCCTATGAACAGAGCAATACTATTCATCTTGTCAACGGCGGTTGCCGCGAATGCGTGCGCCGCTGTCCAGACGCTTGCGAAGATCGACCTATCCGGCATTGACGCCTCGAAGGCCATCGCCGGAATGGCCGCCGCAGACAATCCCGCGGCATACGTCAACCGCGGCGCGGTCTATGCGTTCAACGGCGCCGGAATTAGCGCGGACGGCCTCAAGCATGGCACGACGGCGGACAACACGATGTTCATGCTGTCGTCGAACAACTCTGGGAGCTTCCCGTGGTACATCCAGGTCGACCTTGGCGCAACGCAGCGCATCGACGCCGTCCGGATCTACAACTTCAACTTCGCAAAGAACGGAAACTCCTACACCTCGCGCGGCGTTAGGAACTTCAAGCTCTACGTCTCGACCGCCTCCGTCTGGCAGACCTCCTCCGCCGGAATCCAGTGGAACTATTCGTTGGTGCTTTCGGGGCAGCTAGCACAGGCGAGCGGAACGGCCGACTATGCCGGCGAGTACTTCGAATTGCCGAAGCCCGTCAACGCCCGCTTTGTGGCGCTTGTCGCTTTCGACGACTGGGACGGCGGTACAAGCAATCTGAACTACAACGGCATCGCCGAGATGCAGCTCTTCTCCGGCGGCGATCCGCTTGAAGAGCCCACGCGCCCCGCGGTGGAATCCTGCCTCGTCGAAGCCGAGGCATTCGACGACAAGGGCGGATGGGTGGTCGATCCGCAGTTCGTGGAGCAGATGGGCTCGCCGTATCTGCTCGCACATGGGAAGGGTGTTCCCGTGGTGGACGCTAGGACGGTCGTCAACATCCTTCCGGGACGCGTCCGCGCCTGGGTGAGGACGCGCGACTGGACGCCAGACTGGAACGGCGAGAAGCCGGGGCGCTTCCAGCTGCTTCTCGGCGGAAGGACTTTCCCGAACACGCTCGGCGTCGCACCCGCCACGTGGGGCTGGATCGATGCCGGTGTCGTCGAGGTGGGCGAAGGACCGCAGCTTCTCGCGCTCCACGACCTCACTGGCTTTGAAGGGCGGTGCGACGCGATCTACCTCTGCCCAGAGAACACGGCGACGCCTCCTAGCGATGCAGCCGCACTCGCGGCGTGGCGCGCGTCGGAACGCGGCGAGACGGGCGCGCCGGATGATGTCGTGGAGGCGGATTTCGTGGTGGTAGGCGGAGGAATCTCCGGCACGGCGGCTGCAATCGCCGCTGCAGAAGAGGGCATGGACGTCGTGGTGGTGCAGGATCGCCCGATGCTCGGCGGCAACGCGAGCGACGAGATACGCGTGGGCACCGGCAGAAAGGGCGACGAATACCACTGGATCGTCAAGGCGATCCGGAACAATTCGCCGAACGGCCAGTCGGAGGTGGCGGACGATGCAAACCGCATGAACCTCGTGCGGAGCTATCCTAACATCGCGCTCCACCTTGGCTGGCGCGCGTACGGAGTGGAGACGAATGCGGCACGCAGGATCGTGGCGGTGGATGCGCGGAACATCGAGACGGGCGCGCGGCGGCGGTTCGTCGCGCCGCTCTACTGCGACGCCACGGGCGACGGGTGGATCGCATACTGGGCGGGCGCGGCGTATATGCTCGGACGCGAGGCGAAGGACGAGTTCGACGAGCCTATGCGCGCTCCTGACGCCGCTGACACAAGCACAATGGGCAACTCTCTTCTCTGGACGACGAAGACGCAGAGCGACAATTACGTCTTCCCCGAAGTCCCATGGGCTACAAAGATTAGCGGAAGCCTCTCCGCGCTAAGCGGCGACTGGACGTGGGAGGCGGGGCTCGACCCTGATGAAGACACGATCGACGACGCCGAGATGCTGCGCGACCGCCTCTTCCGCGCCATCTACGGCAGTTTCTACACGGCGAAGAAGAATTCCGCCAACGCAAAGCGCGTCTTCGACTGGGTGCCGTACATAGCGGGCAAACGCGAAAGCCGCCGCTACATCGGCGACCATGTCCTCTCGCAGGGAGACGTGCAGTCCGGCGGAAATTTCCCGGACGTCGTGGCCTACGGCGGCTGGAAGATCGACAACCACTACCCGAAGGGCTTCTGGCACGACGGGCCGGGCACGAAGTACACGGACTGCCCGAGCCCG
>JAFUDL010000017.1 GCA_017459225.1 Kiritimatiellia bacterium | reverse complement strand
CTCGGGCACATCGTGCGGGACAAACAGCGAATACTCCCAGCAGTTGGCCTCGTAGAAGTCCTTGTTGAATCCGCCGCGCGGATCGGTCTTGGAGAAAGAACCGTCGGCATTGCGTCCGCGAACAAAACCCCTTACGCCGCTCTTCGCGTCGAGGGCCGCGTCGTCCCACTCGTTCTTCCAGTTGCCGGAGCGAGCGCGGAACTTCTCCGCAAGCTCCTTTTCGCCAAGCCCTTCGAGCACTTCGGCGCAGCACCAGTCCTCGTAGGCGAAGTTCATCGTGGCGGAGCCGGACTTGAACCTCGGGCAGTAACCTCCCCTTTCGCCCACCGGCACATAGCCTTTCGTGCGGTATCCCTCTGTGCGTCCGTTCCAGCGGCCACGCAGTAGCTTCGCCACGCGCTTCCAATCAATTCCGGGAATCTTCTTCGCCCACGCGTCTGCAACGATACAGTCCGCCTCGTCGCCTCCCGCGCCGATCTTGAACTCCTTTCCTGACGTGCGGCACGAAGTGCATTCGCCCGTCGCCTCGAAGCGGTCGGCGAAGGAGTTCACGTTCACCGCCAATGTGGCGGGATCGATGATCGACTTGAGCGGCCAGTAGGTGCGCCATGTGTCCCACAGCGTGTAGTGGTCGTCCCAGCCGAGACCGTCCGCCGAGCGGTCGCGCGGCTGTATGAAGGTCTCCATGAGAAGCGAGTAGAACTTGCGCCTCTCGGCGTCGTCAATGCCTTCTATGTCGATGCAGGCAAGAGTCGTTTCCCACTTGGCCTTGGCCGCGGCGGCAATATCGTCCAGACTGCGCCCTGCGAGCTCGCGGACGAAGTGCTCCTTCGCGCGCTGCTCGGAATGGAACGATACGGCGATGCGGTGCAACCCCGTCTTCACGTCCACCTCCGAGTGGGCCCAGCAGCGGTACGGGGCGGGATTCCAGTTGCCGGTGAATTCGCCGGACTTGTTCAGACAGTCGCTCTTCGCGATCTTGCATTTTCTGTCGAGCGGCAGCGCCACGGGCGTACCGTCCGCCTTGCGCACATGGTAGATCGCCCCGTGCGCAGTGGCCGATACGTCCACGAGCAGGCCGGACTTCTTCATCCTCGTTCTCAGGCGGTACGGATGAGACTCGAGTATCTCCATGTCGTCCGGCTCGAACACGTAGCGGAAGATGCCGTAGCTCGGCGTGCCGCCCGTGCCCTGCGCGTGCAGCTGCGAAAAGCCCACCACCTTGTCGCCCGGCCACCAGCCGCTCGTTGGCGGACCAAACCCGTGGCGCGCGCCCTTGGGGCGGACATGATGCGTGGGCCAGAGCGAATCGGGCGATGGATGCACCGACCCGTGCGGAAGGCTCGGCCCAAGGATGTCGCTTCCGTACGAACCCGCACTCCCGAAGCGCGTATCGTCAACTTACGCAGGGCTCTTCTTCCCCGCATTAACGAAAAACGCGGCGCCGCACGCCGCGATGCATATAGCAAAAACTACAACCCTCTGGCTGCACAGCTTGATTGTCATGTCAGAAACCCTCCCTATCATGCGCGTCAAGTTCCAAGGCCGCCAACTATTCCGGCGCCGTGGATTATCACATCAGCAACGATCACCGCCGCCTGCCACAGGCAGGATACGGCTGCTCCAATCAGATTTCCCATCTTAGCGCCTCCTCTTTCTTTACGTTGGCTGTAGCCTCGTCGATCTTCGCGGCGATCTCCTCGGGATGCTCCTCGGCGTAGCGGCGGCGTGCCTCGTCGATCTCGCGAAGCACGCGGTTCTCCTCCTCGCGCTTGGCGCGGATGGCGGATTCGCGCGCGCGCCATTCGGCGTCGGTGGCATACGGATCCACCTGCACAAGCACTTCGTTGAACTTGACGTCCGCCATAGCAAGAAGCCAGAGGATGGAATTGAACCCCTCTTCGAGCGTTGCGAAGTTGAGCGATGCCTGGCCCGTGCGAAACGCCTCCACGATGCCCGTTCCCGCAGGTGCAAGGTTCGCCATCCACGGCAGCATCCCCGCGCGTTCGAGGGCGATAACTATCGATGGACACGATGCCACAACCTCGCTTGCGATGTACGCGAACACCTCGGCCCAGTTGTCCACAGGCATGGTGCGGCCGAAGATGTTTAGCAGCAGCGGGCGCCGCGGCAGGAAGTCCTGCGCCCCTCCCACGAGCGTCATCACGCGGTAGCGCGGCGAAGGGTGCGACTGCTGGAAACGACGAGCCGTGCGGCTGAACGCCTTGAAATAGCGATGCGGGTCAGCGCACCATTCGCGGGCCGTACGGTCCTTCTCTGCAAGTTCGCGCGCGTCCATCTGTCACTCTCCCAGCGTTGTCACGAAAACCGTTCCGCGCGCGGGAATGGAGGCGGCGCAGTTCGCCGGCACGAGAACGCTCCTGCGCTCGCCCACGATGTAGAGCGCCGTGAAAGTGTCGGGGCGGGCAGCCACCTTCACTTCGCCGTCTGCCTCCACAGAGCGGAAGCAGAAGAAAGGACACGTCACCGTCTCGCGCGATTCAGGCGTAGGCAGCGTGTAGTCGATGGCCTTTAGCGCGGAGGCGACATGCAGTTCGCGCGGCTTGCCGTTGGCGTCCACACGTCCCCAGTCATAGAGGCGGAACGTGGTGTTGGAGCTCTGCTGCACCTCGTAGAGAACCACATCCTCGCCAATGGCGTGGACGAGTCCGCCGGGGATGAAGAGCGTGAGCCCAGGACGCGCCTGATGACGCACGAGCGACTCCTCGAACCTGCCGCTCTGCACGTTTTCGGCGACGGTCTCGGAAGTTGTGCCCGGCTTGAGCCCGGCGAAGATCGGCCCGCCGCCCGATATGACGCGCCACATCTCGGTCTTCGGCTCGCCGCCCGTGAGCGGCTGCGTGGCCTCGCTTGGATGCACCTGCACGCTGAGTCGGCTGCGCGCGTCGATCACCTTGAAGAGCAGCGGAAATGAAGTCGCGGAAGGCGCGCGCTCGCCCATGAAGGCGCGGCCGAACTCGGCGGCGACATCGTCGAGCGTGCGGCCTGCAAATGCGCCTTCGGCCACGACGGACGGCGACGATGGATGCCCAGATATCACCCAAGCCTCCGAGCCCCATAGCGCGTCGTGGCGGTTTTCAGCGAAGGTTAGTGGATAAAAACGTTCCATGGCATTGGATTGGAGCCGGCAGAGGGATTCGAACCCCCGACCAGCGGTTTACAAAACCGCTGCGCTACCACTACGCTATACCGGCGTTTGATTTGTTGAAAGTATATCAAAAATGATGGCAAAAGGCAATGTCCGATTTTCACCCGCAATTCGTCAGGGCGCATCTGCGTAATTCGCCGCCGAGCCTTCTGATGATTGGAAACAACTATCTGAAACAACTTGCCTTTGGCGCACGGGCTAACTCGCCCGTGCCCAT
>JAFUDL010000223.1 GCA_017459225.1 Kiritimatiellia bacterium | reverse complement strand
GAGCTCGCCACGCTCCCGTCCGATGCGTTCAAGCGGACGGCCTACCTCTGCGACGGAGGAAAGACTGTCGCGTACGAACTTTCGTTTTCGGGTCTGACCCCAGGAGCCGACTATCTGCTGGAGTTCTACCTCAACGAACCCTGGCAGCTGAACACGCGGACCCAGAAGGTGCAGATCAACGGCGAGACGGTCAAGGATGCGAACGGCGACGATCTGGTGGTCGATCCGGGCGTGATTGGCGGAAACGCCATCAAGACCATCGGCAAGATCGCGTTCACGAACGTGACGGCTCAGGCGAACGGCACCATTTCTTTCTCTTTCCCGCTCGCCAAGGACCAGCCGGTGCTGAACGTGGCGACGCTGTCTGGCACGAACCTGCCGACGGCGGCCCTCCTGGAGCTGAAGATGTCGGGCGAAGGCGCCGGCACGTTGAGCTGGGGTGGCGCACGGGACACGTTGGCGTTCTACGTCGAGAGCCGGACGGGAGACGGCGCCTGGACGCCCCTTGCCACGCTGGATTCGTCGGTGCGGTCATTGGCCGTTTCGCCGGCGGCGAACGCGCGGACGGAATACCGGGTCGTCTCCTCGAACGGTCTCGGCACGGTGACAAGCGCGGTGCGGACGTATCTGAAAGATGCTCCGCGCGTGCGGTACGCGTTGAACATCGGAGAGACGTCGGCCGCGTGCGGGTGGTTCGTGCCGGCCAATGCCGCGCTCGTTTCGCCCTATCGGAGCATGACAATCTCGTCCGGACAGTCCGTTAACGGACTGGACGGTCCGTACCTGGACCTTGAAGCGCTCTACCGCACATACGGCTACCAGATTGGCTATGCCGGCAAGAACCAGATCGCGCTGGCGTTCTCGAACCTCACGGCGAACGCCGAGTATGAAATCTGCCTCCACTCCATCGAGCCGTGGCGCCTTGCAACGAACGAAAGAACTGCGCGGCAGGTCAACATCCTGACGAACGGCGTCCAGGCTGGCGCATGGCCCATCACGAAGGCGGGCGGGTACGTGCCGTTCACGGCGGTCTACACGAACCTCACTGCGTGCGCGGATGGAGACGGGCGGCTCGAGATCGCCTTGGCCAAAGACGCCCAAGACGCGGTACTGTGCGGCGTCGAGGTGCTTGCGCGCGCCGACGAGCCGATGTCCGGGGATGTGCCGGAGACGAGGCTCGTGGAATTCGCCGACGGCATCCACGTGGTGCCGGAGACGCGCCATGCCCAGTTCGCCTACGAGATCCAGTGCAAGGATTCGGAAGATGGGGCCGTCACGACGCTTGCGACGGCGGTGTCCGCGTTCGGCATGCTGGACAGGACGGTGCCCGCCGGCGCGACGCGGTGGTATCGCGCGCGCGGAACCTTCAGGGGCGAAACGGGTTCCTGGTCGCCCTGGAAGGCCGGCAGGCGCGCCGGGCGGGGCCTCGCGGATGCGCTGCGTGTCAACTTTACCGCGAACTGGGCGAGCGAGACTCCGGACGGGTGGGTGAGCGACGCACCGTTCCGCGTGGGGCACGAAGAAAGCTCTTTCAGGGATTCCGCCAAGCCGTTTCCCGCCGTACCGCAGAATGCCGTACCTGAACAGGCTCCGGACGCCATCTACCAGACGCAGCTCTTCAGCGACCAGTGGGGATCGACGGAATCCTACCGCTTCGCGTTTCCCGGACTTGACCCGCAACAGACGTATCGCATGAGGTTCCATCTCTTCGAGTCGTACTTCACGGCGGTGTCGAACCGGATGTTCGACGTGGCCTTCAACAATGCGCGCGAGGATGCACTTGCGGCCATCGACCCGTTCAACGTCTGCGGCGGAACTAAGATACCGGGCGTCATTGAGGGAGAGGTTCGGCCAGGCCCCGACGGCGTCATCCGCATGACGGTCATGCGCGGGAAGGAGAACCCGGTTTTGCGCGGCATCGAGTTCGTGCCGGTCAAGTCGGCGTCGTTCGGCGCTGGGCGGCTGGCCATGATGCGCGATGCGGACGACGCAGCGCCCGGCAATCTCGCCGAGGTGTTTGTGTCCGAGCGCGACCTGGCGACTTTCTCCTGGACGGCGGCAGACGTGGCTGGCGCCGGGGATCATCCGCGTATCCTCGCGCACTCACGCCTGTATGCGCCAGCGGCTGGTGACTACGTTTTCACGAAGACCGCCACGGGAACGTACAACCTGTGGATCGACGGCCAGCACGTGCAATGCGGCGCCGCCGTGCCGCTTGCGGGCGGCCCCCACGACATCTATGCGGAGCATCTGCCGTCGGGCGGTGCCGCCTCCGAACTGGCGTGGTCGGCCGCAGGCGTGACGCTTCCGCCGCTTCCGTCGTGTCTCATGGAAGCGTCGGAGACCTTATCGTATCCGTCGGATTGGCACTTCATCCAGATCGGCGCCGCTGACTCGCCCGCGTTCCTGCGCGCAACGTCCGCCGCCGGCACGAACTGGCTGATGGCTGCGTCAGGACGGGACATGTGGGGCGGGACGGACTGCGCCACGTTCCTCTACCGTGCGGCGGGGAAGGGTCCGTTCGAGTGCTCGTTCCGCGTGACGGCGTGCGGCGGTCCGGTCCGTTCCCAAAACACGCGGTTCGGAATCGCCGTGCGTTCGTCGCTCGCGTCCGCCGATCCGAACGGGTTCGTTTTCTACGGCGGCGTGGACGGAACGCAGAGGGGCACCATGCGCGGCTACGGCGACCTGTCGCCAAACGACGGCTCTTTCACGATTGGCTACGCATTGGATTCCACGACGGTCGGCGAACTTGCGAACCCGCCGTTCAGGCTGGCGATGACGCGCGAGCGCATGGGCGCGAACGACCGCTACATCCTGACCTACTCGTTGGAGGACGGGACGTGCGTGAACACGGTCACGCAGATCGTCGCGCACGTGGAGAACGTCTACGTGGGCCCCTGTAGCATCTCCCACCACACCGCCGGCGCGTCGCTTGTCCATTACGGATTCGACGAGCTGACGTTTACGGACAAATCCGTTAAGGGGGTCCAGCTCATCTTGCGCTAGTATCCTGGTGCGCGAATATGGTAAACTATTTGCGGCGTTTGAGCCGCTCACAGCAAAGGAGAAACATGAAGACAAGAAGAGAGTTCCTGGAATTGGGCGCGTTGGCGGCGTTGGCCGGAAGCGCGCGCGCGTTTGGCGGCGAGAAGCCGCTCGCCGTGCAGGGAATCCGCATCGGTGTGCAGATGTGGAGCGTCAACCACCTGTGGAAGAAGAACCCGGCGGACGCGCTCCGCCGCCTGAAGGCGCTCGGCTACGACGGCGTGCAGTCCTTCGGGTTCCTCGCCATGAACCATGACGAGCTGGAGAAGATGCTGAACGACAACGGCCTCAGGATCGTCGACATGCCGTTCTACATGAAGACGGTCGCACCCGACTCCTTCAACAAGTTCCTTGAATTCTGCCAACGCTTCAAGATCGATTTCGTCTTCGAGCCGTACACGAAGTATTCCACCGGAACGGAATGGCGGCGTCACGCCGACGAGCTCGTGGCGCTGGGCGAGAAATTCAAGGCGTACGGCATCCGCGTGGGCTACCACAACCACCAGCACGAGCTGCGCCAG
>JAFUDL010000222.1 GCA_017459225.1 Kiritimatiellia bacterium | reverse complement strand
CACGCTCGACAAGTTCGCCGTCGAATACCGCGAAAGCCGCGACCGCGCATTCTCCGAGATCGACGGTCCCGCCCTCATCAGCGCAATCGCCGCCGCAAAAGACGCCGCCGCGCACGAGATGGACGCCCTCTACGCACGCTTCAAGGCCGAGGCTGAATCGCGCGGCGCAGTCGTGCACCTCGCGAAGACCGCCTCAGAAGCCTGCTCGATCATCGAGCGCATCGCCGCCGAAAACGGCGTGAAGCACATCGTGAAGTCGAAGTCGATGACCGCCGAGGAGATCGGCCTCAACGCCCACCTGGGGAAGGCGGGCCTCGACGTGTGCGAGACCGACCTCGGCGAATGGATCGTCCAGCTGCGCCACGAGGGCCCTTCCCACATGGTGATGCCCGCAATCCACCTTTCGCGTTCCCAGGTCGCCGACGAGTTCGAGAAGGCGACAGGCGAGAAGCAGGATCACGAAGACGTGCAGAGGCTTGTAAAAGTCGCGCGTTGCGAGCTGCGTCCCAAATTCTTCGCAGCAGAAATGGGCATATCCGGAGCAAACTTCTGCATCGCGGAGACGGGCACCATCGCCATCGTCACAAACGAGGGCAACGGACGGCTGGTGAACACCCTTCCGCCCGTGCACGTGGCGCTCGCCGGAATCGACAAGCTCATCCCCTCTCTCGACGACGCACTCGCCGCGCTTCGCGTTCTTCCCCGCAACGCCACATCGCAGCGCCTCACCGCATACACGTCGTTCATCTCTGGCGCCACGCCATGCTCGAAGAGTCCAACGGGACGCAAGATCCTGCACATCGTGCTTCTCGACAACGGCCGCTCCGACATTGCGCGCGACCCTCTCTTCTCGCAGGTGTTCCGCTGCGTGCGCTGCGGCGCCTGCGCGAACGTCTGCCCTGTCTTCCGCCTCGTTGGCGGGCACCGCATGGGCCACGTGTACATCGGCGCGATCGGCCTTGTGCTCACCTACCTCTTCCACGACCGGAAGATCGCGAAGCAGCTGTGCCAGAACTGCGTGGGATGCGGCGCGTGCAAGGAGGTTTGCTCGGGCGGCATAGACCTGCCCGCGCTCATACAGGAGATACGCGCGCGCTTCGCGAGCGAGGACGGTTCGCCCGCGCCTGCGCGCATTGCATCGTTGGCCATGCGCGACAGACGCCTCTTCCATACGCTTCTCAAGTTCATGCGTTTCGCGCAGAAGCCTGTGTCGGGCAAGGACGGCTTCGTGCGCCATCTGCCAATGGCTTTGTTCGGAAAACAGGGATTCAAGTCTCTGCCCGCGCTCGCGCCAAAGGCGTTCCGAGAAATGTGGCCTACCGTGAAGCCGAACGTCGCGTCGCCACGCCTCAAGGTGGCGCTCTTCGCCGGATGCGCGCAGGACTTCATCTACCCAGAGCATCTTCTCGCAGCGCTGAAGGTGCTCGCCGCAGGCGGCGTCGAGGTGACGTTCCCGATGGAGCAGACGTGCTGCGGACTGCCTCTTGTGATGCTTGGCGAGGCGAAGACCGCAGAACGCGTGGCGCGCCAGAACGTGGCCGCGTTCGCAGAGGACTGCGACTTCATCGTGACGCTGTGCGCAAGCTGCGCCTCGCATCTGAAGCACGGCTACGCGCGCATGCTCGGCAATGACGCCGAGAAGTTCTCGGCGAAGGTCATGGACTTCAGCTCGTTCGTGCACAAGTACCTGACGCCAGACGTTCTGCCGTTTTCCGTACGCGGCGAAAAGGTGGCCTACCACGCAAGCTGCCACCTCTGCCGCGCGCTCGGAGTGCGCGAGGCGCCGCGCGCGCTCATACGCCGCGCCGCCGAGTACGTGCCATCTGCAGAGGAGGAGAGCTGCTGCGGATTCGGCGGCACGTTCTCAGCCAAGTTCCCAGAGATATCGTCGGAACTCATGCGCAAAAAGCTCGCAAACGTGGCGGACTCTGGCGCGACGCGCCTCGTTCTGGACTGTCCGGGCTGCGCTATGCAGCTCAAGGGCGGCGCAGACAAGGCGGGCATGCCGATCGCCGTGAACCACATCGCCGAACTCCTCGCCGACGCACTACTTCACTAGGCACAACCGGATGCTGAGGCCGGGCTTGGGGAACACGACTACGCTGAACGTGCCGTCCTGATTGTCGACCACCTTCGCGCCATACGTCCCGCGCGCCGCATGCACGCTCGGCAACCCTTCCACCGACGCGGCGATCGCGACTACTCTCGGACATTCCTGCCAGTGGGAGTATTTACCGTTCCCGTCGGGAAGCAGCCTGATGCCGCCACCAGCAAACACAACGCCCTGCGACAGCGTGAGCTGCGCCTCAGGCTCGAAGGCGAGTTCGCCGCCGTTCACCCTGAGCGGAGCCGCGGTGAAAGCGGTCGCGCCGCGGATCTGCATAACGCCTTCCTCAACGTGCGTCTCGCCGCTTTGACCAAACGTCCCAGAGACGACGAGCGTTCCGGGATTGACCTTGGTGAGGCCCCACGCGTCGAATGTGGCAGATGGCGTGAACGTGAACGTGTGCGCCGTCACGCCGTCGTCCGGATCGAGCGTGTCGACCACGAGGCGCGGTTCGTCCGTGCGGGTGCAGGACGCCCCCACTTCCACGTTGACGCCAAGAGTGTCCTTCTGCGGGATCGTCCAGTCGCACGTGCCAGAGAGCCGCACGGACGGACCCTCCACCTGGATGCGATGGCGGCTCTCGGCGTAGTTGGACCGGCACGGACGCGCCGAGGTTATCACCACGTTGTTCACGCCGAGGCGCAACCACGAGTTCTTGTACATTCCAAAGTAGTCCGCACGCACCTCGCCCTCGCCCCATATCCAAGGCCCCATGTTGGACGTCATGTTGAGCGCCGCGGTGCGCAGCACGCCATCGACGGAATAGGCGACCTGCTCCAGCTTGAGATCGTCGCAGACCATGAACGTCACGCCGCGGCCGATGCCATAGCCCGCATCCGCGTTCTGATAGTACTGCCTCGCGTTTCTCGCGACGAGCGACGCCGTCTCGCCAGACGCGCAGACGACATTCGTCACGCTCTCGGCGTTGAACACGAGCGTCGCGTCGGAGAAGTCGTTCGCGCCCTTCAGGTGCAGCTCGCGGTCGGCTGTGCGGAACTGCGCGCTTGTGCCTACGTAGCGCACTCCATCAAGCGTGAGCGTTCCCTCGGTGGTGAACAGCCAGCCCGTCAGCGCGGCCGCGCCGGAGCCCACTGTACGGCCAACCTTCACCGAGCCGGAGATCTCCAGCGCGCCGGTGCCGCATTTGGCGAAGGACTCCGCATTCGGCGCAAGCAGCCCGCCACGCAGCGCGACTGCGTTTTCATTGGTGTGCGCGATGACGCCACATCCGGTCAGCACGACAGGCACATCATAAGCGAGCGCGCCAGGCGTGGCGGCAAACCATTCGTCCGCAATCGAGACGAGCGCGCCGTTCTCCCACTTGTACGCGCCCGTGTCGCCAGCAGGATCAATTGACGCTGCCGCCGCGACCACTGCGTCCAGGGGATCGGCCGGTTCGCTCCATTCGCCCACGCTCTCGACAAGCCTGAATCCAAGATACACGGCGCAGCATTCGTCGCTTGCGACCTCGGGCTTCGCCTCAAGAGATGTCCAAGTGCCAGGCACCGCAACGGAGTTGCCGCCCATGATGCGGCAGCGTCCGGTTGACGGCACTACCGTGGAAGTCCACTCGCTCACTTCGCCTGGATTGACCGATCCAAGCCACTCGCCGTTTCTGCGGAACTTCGCCGCCGCCCATTCCGCCGCGGTGGGCAGGCGGTACTTCCCGCTCTCGCCGTTGATCCATGCGAGAAACTGCTCAATCTCCTTCTTCGACATTCCCGTGGCTGGTTTTGCGGCGTTCTCGGGAGCGAGCGTGAGATTCTCCCCGCACGCCTGCCGCCACGCCGCCCATTGCGCGCGCGTTACGGGAGACTTCGCGAAGCGGAAAGGACCGCCCACCGTGCCGTGCACGGAAGTGACGCCCGTTGCTTCGACAAGGTCGAAGTCGGCGCCGTCGATGAGGCCTTCAGGGACAGCACCTACTGCCGACACGGACGGCGAAGCGGTTGGCGCGTCGCCCGACTTGAGCGTGAAGCTATCCACCACGCCCACATACGAACCGTCTGCGTTGAAGCAGTGCGCAAGATAGGTGAGCGTGTCGCCCGAGACCTTGAGCTCGCCGTAGCCCACGAACATTCCCATGCGGATAGGCTCGGACGCGGCGAGCGTGCCGGGCTGCGATGCGACCTGACGCGCCCACAGCGCAGGCACGGGATTGTGTCCGCCGGCCGCAGTGTCGTCGCCCCAGTTGTGCACCACGCTTAGCGGATGGTCAAGGTATCCCGCGCATCCATTGATGAGATAGACCACGCCGTTCCTGTTGATGCGCTCGTAGCCGTGCATGTGCCCGCCGAACACTACGTCCACCTTGCCGTCGATGAACGTCTGCTCCAGCGTTGTGACCATGCTGCCTGACGTCTCGGTGTAGATCGGCACATGGTGGAAGACGAGGCGGAACTTCGCGTTGCGCGCCCGTTCGGTGGCGAGCAGATTCTCTAGCCATGTCTTCGTGGCGGCGGCGCCCTTCACGCTGTCGTCGAGCAGGATGAAGAGCGTCTCGCCGCGGTAGAGATATGCGTTGCCAACTGCGGAGGTCCCGTAGTCTGGATCGTCGATGGACGACGCCTCGAAGTAAGGCTTGTTGTTCGGATACGATGTGTCGTGGTTGCCCCATGCTATGTAGTACGGCGTGTGCCAGCCGAAGATGCCGTTGTTGCGCTCGAGGATGAGCGGCGCGATCTGCGTGGCGTAGTTGGCGCTCGACGCCATGTCGCCTGTGTTGATGCCGAAGTCCACCCTGCGCGCGGTCATGTGCTCGAAGAGGCGCGTGACGTAGAGGTATTTGTCGGCATCCCAGTCGCCCGCGCGCGCGCCCTGCTGGTTGTCGCCCCATATCGAGCAGGTGAAGGGGTCGTCCTCCATCGGCCAGAGCCTGACCTCGCCAGAGAGACTGGGCGCGTCGCCCGTCAGCGTCCAGCCAGGAATCGCCAGACGATACTTGACGGTGGCGCCCGCAGAGTCTTCGAGCGTCACGCGCGCCTTGGCGACGTACGTTCCGCCAGCAGGGGCGAACTCGTACGTGCAGGCCACGGAATGCTCGTAGTTCTCGCCGTACTGCAGCTCGAGCCCTGGCCACTGCTGCTGCGTCTCGCACATGACGGTGAAGCGGTTGGTGTAGACGTTCTGCTGCCACGGACGGCGCAGAAAGACCTGGGAGGCGTCGAGCGTGATAGGCGCCACGTTACCGTCCATCGAAATAGCCGGATACGGCTTGAACATCGTCTGCGACGTCTCGTCGAAGAACATCACGTTCACGCCCTTCACGCACGGCCGGAGGTCGCGCACGCGGCGGTATCCGCCGGCCGTCTCGTCGTAGACGTCGATCGTGGTGTGGTAGAAGCGGCCCGTGAAGTAGTCGCGCACGTCGCCGCTCCAGTTGATCGCGAACAGATAGAGGTTGAGGCCTGTGTCGAACGCTCCCAGCGCCGACGCTCCGCTCTTCCGCTCGCCGTTGCGCGTGCCGCTTACGGCGCCTTCCGGACTTATCTCCGAAAGAAGAGTGTAGTCGGCGCCCTTCGTCCACGGCCAGCTGACCGGATGGTAGTTGCCCCTGTAGCCGATCGTGTTCTCGGCGGTCTTGTAGAAATAGTTCAGCAGGAAACGCTCGTTGCCCTGACGGGCCGCGAGGAAATACTGGTCGGTCTTCGAGGTGTCCATCGGGCGGTACTTCATCTCCGCGCGGATTCCGCTCTTGCCGCGCACCGCCAGGGGAACGTAGCTCGAGCCAGTGGCGTTCGCCCACGTAACCCACCTGTCGGGCCTATCGTTTGGATACAGGAGATCGCCGCCGCGGCTGAAGTAGATCCATCCGTTCAGGACGTCGTAGAGGCCGGCCTTGCCGTTCTTGACGCTGGGGAGAAAATCGCGCACGAGCGCGCCGTCCTGGTATATCTTCACGTCGAAGCAGCGGACGTGCGCCGCGAGATCCACGCTGCCGCCCTTGTTCTGCGCGAAGAGATACATGGTGAGGCCCGTGTCGAGCCCCTCCTCCTCGCGCGTCTGGGATATCCGCCGAGTGCCGTTGACGTCCATCGTGTATGTGACGCCTGCGCCGTCCGCCACGATGCTGCTCGAAACGTGGTCTGGTGCGTTCATGTTGCACTTCACGAGAGGTGTGAGAGTGCAGTCGGTGCTGCGCGTGTACGAGCGATGCGCCATCCAGTGCTGCCCGTTCGCAGCATACAGCACAAAGCGCGTGTTGCCGCCGTCGATGCGGGAGCTCAGGAAGGACGTGTCGAACGTCTTGACCCACATGACGTGCGCGTCCATTGCGGAGTTGCATCGTCCGATGACGCCCGTGTCGATGTACTGAGAGCCGGTAGATTCAACGTACTGGACGAAGTGGTCGGGCTGGTCGTTCACCATGAGCGCAGGGCCCGCCGCGAGAGTTCCCGCGGCAGGCGTGAATATCCGCTTCGAGACGGCGTCGTAGAGGCCAGCCGTTCCGTCGCGCTTCAAGCAGGGCCTGAAGTCGCGCACAAGCACGTCGTCCTGCCAGATCTTCACGGCGTAGCATCGCACGGACGAGCTGAGAACCGGCGAGCCGCCCTGGTTCTGCGCGAAGAGGTACATGCTGAGGCCAGTGTCAAGAGCCGCCTCGGCGCGCGTCACGTTCACCTCCGTATTGCCGTTCACGCTCAGCGTGAAAGTGACGCTCGTGCCGTCATGCGTGATGCTGCCTGCGACGCGGTCGGGAGCGGAAGTGTTGTACGACGAGCTACCCGCGTTGACGCTTTCCGCCCATGTCCTGTGGCAGACGTAGTACTTGTTCTTGCGGCTGTTGGAGCAGAGGATGAAGCGCGTGTTGCCGCCGTCGGTGCGGGAACTGAGGAAGGATGCGTCGAGGTCGAGGCGCATCCACTGTATCGTCATGTCGGCGCGCGTGCCGCAGCGTCCGATCACGCCCGTGTCGATGTACTGCGAGCCGTTCGATTCGACGTATTCGACGAATGCGTACGGCACTTCGGGCTCATCGGCGAACGACGGCAGGCACAAGGCCGTTGCGCACACGGCCGCAGCGCACATTATTGCAGATTTCATCAGTCTTGCCTTTCCTTGTGATGGAGACATTATACCAAATGTTCCTCCATCATGCGAAAGGAATCGCACAAGGAAAGGCAAGAGGTGGCGTCTAGCGCACGAAGAGGACCATTCCGCCGGGGGTGCGGTTCAGGAGCGCAAGGCGGCCCCTGAACAAGCCGACCGAGAAATTGGACGAGTAGTCCTTCTCGCCTGCCGTCACGGTCACCTTCACGTCGGCCAGATCGGAGGCGGCGAGATTGGGCACCTCGGCGTCGGTGAGGAAGTAGGCGGAGCAGACCGGCTTCGAGTCGAACTCGGCCTTGATCTCCTTCAGCCCGAGGAACGTGGCGCGTGTCGCCGCCGCGAACTTCGCGCATGCCAGATTGCGGTTATTGTACACGCCCGTGACCTCCCAGCCGTTCACGTCGCCCGCGAACTCGAACGCCCCCGCGAGCGTGCCGGTGCCCTTCAGCGTGCCGAAGATCGGCATCGCCATCGTGCCGCTCGACGTGAGCGTGGAGCCTTCGCCGAGTTCGAGGTCCCTGTAGATGCCCGAAGGCTCGAGAACGGCGATGTCGCCCAAAGTGGCCGCGAGCTTCAGGTTCGTCTCGATCCACTGCTTCTCGGCAGGATCGTCCGGGGCCACGTAGCTGAGCGTCCAGTAGTTGTTCTCGTTGTTGTTTGGTCCATAGCCGCCGGTGTTGTCGCCCACGCGCACCTCCCAGCGGTGCCAGCCGGGAGCGAGCGTCGTCTTTACGTTAGTGGGACCGCCCCAGCTGCCCACGTTGATCAGCGTCGCGCCATCGATCACGAGCATCTTGTAGTCGTCGTAGTGCATGTCGAACGACCATTCGCCGGCCTGGTCGTCCTCGACCTTGAACCAGCCCTGGAAGCGGCTCACCTTCTTGTTGTTGAAGTAGCCCGTCGCGTCGGTTCCGGAGTTTCCGTGGCGGTGCATGTACTCCACGGAGTCGAGGCACTTGATGTGGCTCCAGTTCTCGGTGGTGTTCCAGCTGCCGTTGCCGTTCTGCCAGCTCCACACGCAGGCGTTCGCCTTCGGGCGCACCTGGAGCGTGGCGCCGTCGCCAAGGCTCGCGCCCGGCTTGAACGGCGTATAGTCGCCCGGCGCGGTGGAGGTGGATTCGCCCACTATGAAGCCTACGGCCATCACGTTCGCCCAGCCGGAGCCGGACGGGCCTGCGCCGCCCTCCCAGTCAGTCAGCGCCAAGGTGAACTTGTGCCAGCCCTCCGCGAGCTCCACCGTGCCCTGCGCCACGGCGCACTTCGAGGCGCTTCTCATCACCTGCGCGCCGTCGATGTCGAGGCGCACCCAGTCGTCGCACTGGCCGGCGAACGACCACTTGCCCGCCTTCTCCGCCGGCACGTAGAACTCTCCGCGTCCCGCCCAGGTGGAGTGCGCCGAGTACGGAGCGCTGCCGGAGCCATAGTTCTTCGCCGTGAAGTTCCAGAAGTTCGCCGAGACGAAAGGATAGCTCCACGCCGTCTCCGCCATCTGGTCGATCACGTAGCCGGCGACGGCGTAGGGATAGCGCTCGTCGGAGTACTTCGCCACCTCCGCGTTCACGCCTTCGGCGAGCTTCAGGCCGCCGGAAAACGCGGACGTCACGCGCAAGTCATTCATGGCCGTGTTCTCCACCGTCACCTTGCCAAGCATCACGCCCTGCATGCGATCCTCCTTGCGGTGGCCGGTGAAGTTCGCGGAGCCCTTGATCGTGAAGTCGCTCGCGCCGGAGAGGCCCTGGTTCCAGTTCACGTAGTACTCGTCCAAGTCGAAGGTGAAGCTGCCGCCGAGCTTCTCGTAGCCGAAGAACACCGGGAAGCCCTGCGATCCGCCCCAGGCGGACTTCACGTTCACCAGCTCGCCGTTCTGGAGGTCGATCTTCGTGACGCCGGGCACGCGCTGGCCGAGCAGGCCGCCGCCCCCCATCTCGATGCGTCCGCCCTCCATGATGAGCCAGTGCCGTCCCTCTGCGGCGGCCACGCCGCTGCCGTACGCCCAGGAGTTGTTGTTCATCTTCGTGTCGCCGCCGGCGTCGCTCCTGTTCATCGTGATGTCGTTCACCTTGACCACGCCGCCCTCGCGGATGTACGTCTCGGTGCGCGGCGTGTCGTAGGCGGAGCAGAATTTGATTCCGGCCGCGTCGAGAACGCCGGCCACGTCCATCACCTGCACGGCCATCGTGGAGGGCGCGCCGCCGTAGCGGCCCATGAACAGCTCGCTCGTCGCCGTCAGCTTCGCGCCCGCGTCGATCACGATTCCGCCGTGCGACGTGCCGGAGTTGTTGTAGCCGGTATAGACCTTCTTGGCAGTGAGGTCGGAGCCCGCCTTCAGGCGCAGATCGCCCGCATGGCTGGCGTCGTAGCCCACGATCAGCGTATCGACGGAGCCGGAGAGGTTGAGCGCCATGCCGTACTGCCCGTCTCTGGCCGCTCCATAGACGTAAATCGTGCCGGTGCCGTCGTAGTTGACGTTCACCTTTCCTGGCACGTCCATCATTCCCGTCGCCTGCGGACGTATGTCGAAGCCGTATCCAGACGCATCGCTCGTCTTGGTGACGTTGAACTCCGTGAACTGCGGCGCCGTGCCGCTGCCGGGATAGAATCCGGGCACGCCGCCCTTGACGGACACGTTGATGACGCCGGCCTTCATTCCCTCCCTCAGGAACAGGTGTCCGGCAGACATGCTGAAGTCAAGGTCGCCCGCCGTGAAGCCGTTGGCGAGATACGTGTCTCCGTTTGTCTGTTCAAATGGCGCGCCGCTGTACGGCCCCGCGAAGTAGGCGTTTCCGCCCGTGCGGAGAATCGCGCCGTTGTTCTCGATCGCGCCGTTGAAGTTCATCGTTCCCGCCGTGGAGGCGATGGTGCCGTTGTTCGTGATCGCACCGCTGAACGTCGTCGTATAGCTGCCCCTCAGCGTCAACGTGCCGCCCTCCGGCACGTTCACGGGGCCTTTGAACGTGGTGGTTCCGTTCTGGGAATCGATCGCTCCGCCGCCCGCGCCCACGATGATCGGCACCGAGGCCGGATAGGTGCACGCATAGCCGTGCAGCGTGCCGTTGTCGAGCGTGACGCCGCCGGGAATCGAGAAATTGGCCTCGCCCATGGCTTCGGGGCGCCACGTGCCGCCGTCCGTCACCAGAACGCTTTCGACGTCGATCGGAAGATTGATGAGGCCGAAGAAGCCGGTGTTCTTGACGGTCAGCTTCCTGCCAGGGCCGTAGATTCCGCCCGCAGCCGTAGCGGCGGTGCCGTCGCGCACGCGCACGTCGAAGCGGTCTGCGCCGCCGATCGTCGCGTCGCCGGCAAGCTCCACGCGGCGTAGCACCGGCCCCCACGCCGAATCGTGCGTGGCGCGCCCGTCGAGGCTGTCGTCAACTATCGCGCCGCGTCCGTCCGGCCCGTCGCCCGAAATCACGAATGTCTTGACCTGCGTGATCTCGAAGCGCACGTCGGTGGCGTTGCCCGCCGTGTTCATGCTGTTGACGTTGAACTGCCCGCCGTCCTTCACCGTCACCTTGCCGCCCGCCGAGCCGCTGTCCTCGCCTAGCGACTTCTGCGACGCGCCGAAGCCGAGCACAACCTTCTGCCCGTCCTTCACCACGATGTCCTGGCCGCCGAAGGAGACGCCGTCGAGGGTGACCGTGCCGGTGCCGCCGAACGTGACCGTGTCGCCGCCCGCGATGACGCCGTCGCCGGTAAACTTGTAGTCCTTCGCGCCAGTGAGGGTGATCGGGCCTGCGGTCTGCGTCCCCGTAACCGTGATGTCGCCCGAGACCGCCTCCCCGCCGTCGATGAAGGCGGGCACGTAGCCGATGAAGCCGCCCGTCGCGCCGCCGTCGTAGAGCCAGTTCGCACTCGTCGAGTTCCAGCCAAGGTCGGCCGCGGACTGCGGGCGCCACGTCTGCGACGCGACGGCGGACGACGCCGTGATCGTCATCGTAAGCTTGCCGTCAACCACCGCGAACGTCGCCGTCGCGCCTGCGCCGACGGTCGCCGTAGGCGCGAACTGCGAGATCGACGTGATGCCGCCAGCAGCCTGCATCACCGTGTAGGTGCCGGGCACGAGCGAGGTCGCGTCCACGTTGACCGCAAGCGGCGAGCCTGCGGGAATCGTCACCGAACCCGTCGTGGAGAGCATCGGCGCGGTGGCGGAGGGATTGGCGACGGATACAGACGCCCCTTCCGCGAACGCGAGGCTCTTGTCGCCCCCGAGCGTGCCGTCAACCTCCATGTCGCCGGAGACGGCATACGTGCCGTCCGTTCCGGCCGCAGACGGATTCGCGCCCATCCACTTCGCCGCGAGATACGCCTCTATCGCCTGGCGGTCCGCATCTGATAGCGCGGCCGGGAACGCGATCAGCTCCGAGAGCTCGCGCCCGCCGTGCCGGCCGTACGTGTCGCAGTTGCGGTCGCACGTGAGGCGGTTCGACTCGCAGTTCTTCGTGGTCACCGTGGAGTACACATGGCGGTCTGTCGGAACCTTGACGGTGTACTTGTCGCCCGTCACCTCCGCGCCGTCGCAGAAGATGCGTCCCTCGCGGAAGTACGCGTCGCCGTTGTTGT
>JAFUDL010000221.1 GCA_017459225.1 Kiritimatiellia bacterium | reverse complement strand
CCATTCGTGCCAAGCACGACGTATCTCAAGAAGATCATCGCCGAGTTCCACGCGCACGACATCCCCGTATGCTCAATTCCCTTTGTGGGCGGAGAGACGGAGGAGGTGTACTTCAAGCTCTTCGAGCTCGGCTGCGACGGCTTCTCAACCGATTACCCAAGCGTGATGTTCTCAGTGATCAGAAAGCTCAAGGCGCAGAACCAGAACGAATCTCGTATATCCGAGCGCCAATCTCGCGAACAGCCTTGACCGTGTCCCAGTACGGCGTGTCGCACACGTCCGTCCAGCCAACCTGCATGTTCTCGCCGTCGAAGCGGCCTGACGTTGCCTGGTCGGAGAACTGGTGCCAGTGCACGCCCACGATCTGCGGATGCTCAAGCGACGTGCGCACGTACTCCTTGTACGTCTCGGCGCGGTGCTTCTGGTCGCGCAGGAGGATGAGCCCCGGGCAGAACGGCCCGCGATCGAGCGCGCCGAAGTGGAACTCGCCGATCATCACCGGCGCGTCGATCCCCTCCGGCAGCTTGAACTCGCTCATCTCCTTGCGGTAGACGTTGTAGCTCAGCACATCGCAGTACTTCGCCGCCGCCTTCACCGTGAACGCCGGCGCACCGCCCGCCCAGCGGCAGCCAAGGTACAGCTTGCCGGGGTTCGCGCGCTTCAGCTCCTCGCGGATGATGCGGAAGTAGTTCTCGGCGATCTCGGACGAGAACGCTTCGAGGTCGGCCTTCGCGCCCTTGAACGATTTCGGCTCCTTCGTCACTTGCAGGAAATCGTCCCAGTCCTTGTACGCCATCCCCCACGCGGCATTGAGCTTCGCGACCGTTCCGTACTTCGTCTTCAGGCGATCGCGGAACACGGCCTTGCACGGCTGGTCGGCAGGCGACTTCAACGTGGAAACGCCAAACGAATGCGCCGCGCCCCAGTGGTGCTCATTGTCGACGAAGAAGCCGAAGCACCAGGGATCGTCGATCTCGGCCTTGTACACCTCCGTCATGCGGCGCGCCTCGGCGCGGAACGACGGGTCGAACGGGTCGCAGAACTCCCACCAGCCGCCCTTGTGCCCGGCAATCGGACGCGCATGGATCTCGAAGCGCTCCGTGTAGGGCGTACGGTCCATCAGGCAGATGCGCTTGTCGGACGAATTGGCGATCGTGTTGCAGCTCCAGCTCCGCAGGCGGCGGTGCGCAAGGTCTGCCCACGTCTCGAACCACTTCTCTCCGTACTTCCGGCGGATGTTCGCGGCGGAGAAGTCGTACACCTTGTCTATGCCGCGTTTGCAGTAGTAGGGCCAGAGCAGCTCGTCGCGCGTCTCGTAGAAAATGCCGAAGACGGGATCGTCGCGCTTCGGCAGCTCCGCGAACCAGCCGGAACGGTCTCCGGCGGGCGTGGCGAGCGGCGTCATCGCGCTAGACGGCAGCACGCGCACCGGGCCGTGGCTCCACCAGAGGTGTCCGTCGGGATCGACGATCCACCACTTGCCGTTCCACTTCGTCGTCGAGAAGCCGCCGGTCTTCGGGAGCTGCGGACCATCCGCCCAGCCGCCCCACCTGTCCCAGCCCTTCGGCCCCGGATGTGCGGCGAGGTCCTTCTCTTCTTTCGCGCGCTGCACGGCGAAGTCGGCATCGGAATGCACCTTGTCCGGCCAGTCCTTGTGGCGGAACTGCCCGTACTTGTCGAGGAACGGGAAGAACTCTTTCTCTGAAAGCTTTGTCCACGCCTGCACAGTACCCGTCGTCAGCGACTTCGCCTCTTCCTTCGCAACGATCCGCTTCACGCTCCACGTGTGCGGCAGCTTAGGCTGGTTGATGTAAAGCGCCACCTGCGCGACATCCTTCGAATCGAGACGGCCGATTCCCGCCTGTGGCGCGGAATGGCGGCCCTTGTACATTTCGTATGGCACGCCCGCCGCATACGGAAGCGCCCAGACGCGGAGCGGCTTGAGGCGTTCGGCGATCGCGTCGAGCTGCGGATTCCGCCGCATCATGTCTGCGCCCAGCACGGCGTGCTTTTCGTTTTTGATCGGCAGTTTGAACACCTTGCTGCCGATCTGCTTCCCCGGGTCGCCGCCGGGGTTGAGGAGCCGAAGAGTATATTGCCCGTTGATGCCGCCGTTCACGAACTCCACCTCGATGCGTCCGTAGCGGGAGAGGTCCCATTTGCCGGCGATGCAGACGCCGGGGTAGGAGTCCGAAGGCGCCGTCTTCACAGTCAACAACCCGTTGGAGAGCGAAAACAGCGCGCCGTCCTGCGCGGAGATTCGCGACGCGTCGGCCGATGCCGCGTCGAACAGGACAATGTCGCCGGATTTGGGAATGGCCACCGTTCTCACTTCGGCCTTCAGGAGATTGTGGCCAAGTTCGCGCCCGCCGTCCTGCGAGTAGATGCCGTTGCACAGCGAATAGCCAAATTCGCAGCAGATGCTCGCCCAGCAGTTCGGCTGCGCCTCGACCCACTGCCGTGACGACACCAGACCGGCCACTCGGTCTTTTTCCATCTTGGCCGCGTGGCCCTTGCCGGCCGGGATGTCGTTCTTCCCGTTGTATGCAAGCGCGCCTCCTTTCGACAGTTCCGCCCAGTGCCGCCGAAATTCGTTGACGCGCGCGCTGTTCCGCGGATATGGCGTCTCGAACGTGAACGCGCAGTCCTGCTCCGGACAGTTCTTGTGGGAACGGACATGCGGTGAATGGAGATCGAAGAACACGATCCGCTTCCCATGCGATTCGCGCACAAGCAGTTCCTTCCAGGCCCGCACAGACGTATAGATGCCCGCAACGTAGTCGCGGTTGTGGTCGTGCGGACGCCGGTTCTTCCCCTGGTCGCCATCCTCCACGCCGTCCTTGTCCATGAACGGCACGAACACGCAGTCGGCGTTGTCGCGGACCCATTCCCCTTCCGGCGAGCCGGAGAGGATTTCGTCGATGATTCCCTCCATCACCGGATTCGCCGTCGTCTCACAGGCGTGATGGCGGGCGGTATACGCAAACAGCCACTTCGCAGTTCCTTTCCGGCACGGAATGCGAAGCAGCTCCGTGTCGCGGCGGCCGCTCTGCGATTTGCAGAGCACGTCGAACTTCACGCCGTCCTTTCCGCGCCACCGCGCGGACGCGGTGTACCAGTCTTTCTGCAGATATGGAATCGACGTCGCGAAGCGCGTCTCGCTCTCGTCGGCCGCGAAGGTGTAGTCAAAGGCGTTGTTCGGCTCGTGGCGCTTGCCGTCCGCATTCAGCCAGCGCCAGGTCTTCCCGCCGTCTCGGCTGAACGCCGGGCCAAGCGAGGCGAGGTAGTCGCCCTTCGGGAACTGGAAATGGAGTTTTCTTCCGGCTGCACCGCGAAGCATGAAATCCCAGTAGAACCAATATCCCTTCGTGTCGCGAAGGTCGGGGCGAACGGCAACGATGCCATTCGCCTCGTCGATCTTGTCGACCTTGACGTTCCCTCCGGGATATTCACAGTCTATCGACATCTCGCAAAATGCAACCGATGTCGAAAGCACACAGATCATCAAACTTGTAACAGCCTTCATCATTTTCCTTTCAGCTTTGATCCCTTGGATAGTGTGTATTATAACATAATCCTTCTGGGTTCAGCGCTCGACGCCGAAGAGGCGAGTGTCGGGCGAGGCGAACTTGACGCGGAACGAATCGGCGTCGCGCGCCATGATCTCACCCGTAAGAAGATCCACCACCTTTGCGGCTTTTGTACGCAGGCGAACCATCTTCTCCCCGCCGTCCTTTGCGTGGACGGCGAGGAAACCCTCCTTCGCGAACACGGTTGCGAGCTCATTTAGATAGAGATGCACACCCGCGTCGGAAGCGATTTTTGTGAGCGATTCCGGCGTGAATAGCTTGTAGTCGTAGGCATAGACGCTGCGCCATCCTTCCATCTGCGTGGCACTGATCCCCGGCGTCTTGAACGGAACGCCCGCCCACTCCTTCACACGCGTGGCGTCGAGCGTCTTGCCGTCCGTAACGCCCGGCGCGTAGCACCAGAGGACCGTGCGGCCATTTGCACAGACTTTCTCGCGCAGGAACTTCGCCCGCTCCGGCGTGATGAGAAGCGTGGAGTTGAGGCAGACGAGCTTGTAGCGGTCTATGTCCAGCACTGGAAGATCGTCGAAGGAGTAGATGTCGTATGGAGCGGCGATGCGGGCGAGCTTGTTGCGGAGGTGCTGGCCGAACGCGCGTTCAAGCGGACACTTCTCGTTCACGTGGTAGAGTGATTCGGAGTCGCACACGATGAGGATCTCTGCGACGGACGGCGCGGGCTTGAGGGCGTCCTGCACTTTCTTGAGCGCGGCGATGCGCTCGCGCACCTTGGGGTTACGGTAGAACCCGCCCCACATGTCGAACCACCAGTAGCTCGCGTTGTTCGCCATCGCGAAGGCGGCCTCACGCGTGTTGCCGGCAAGGTCGTCCTCCAACGTCTTCCAAAGGCCGCGTCCCCACTGGGTCTGGTCATGCGGACCAAAGTCGATCTCATGCAGGAAGCGCTTGCCGTAGCGGAGGGCAGTGCCATAGACGAGCTGGCTCCCGGCGCCGCCTCCGATCGCGCGGTCGGAATAATTTCCCGGAGCGATGAAGAAGTCGATGTCTGGCGAGGCGTACACGCGCTCGTAGTCGAGATGCGCGAACGACGTCTGGTTGATGCAGCTCGTGAGGTAGTAGCCGAAGAACACGCCGATCTCCTTTGTCTTCGGAATGGCCTTGCGGGCGGCCTTTGCGAAGAAGAGGATGGCGTTTGCGGTGATCGAGTTGTGGAACTTCCAGTACGCGATCTTCTCCGGCTCCTTGGCGGGGTCGTACACGAGGTTCTCGAACGCGGCGCGTGCGAGCGCCTGCGGCGTGGGCGGCGTCTCGCCGAGGGAGAGGTTCCGCGCCTTGCACCAGCCCTGCCATCCCCGCGTCTTCGCGTTGCTGGAGCGTCCGCGGTCGTATTCGTACCACTCGCTCGTGCCACCACCGGAGAGGATGTAGCAGCCGATGCGGTCGCCCCACCGCTTCTCCGCGTAGGCGATGAAGTCGAGCATCCACTCCTTCGTGCGGTTGCGCCATTCGGGCATCACGCCGGCGTGGGTGATGTCGGTGAAGGAGTCGAGCCAGAACTTGTGCGTGGCCCAGTAGGGCGTGTTGAGGTCGATCATCACCATGAACCGCGCGTTCGGACTCGCCTTCACGAGGTCCTCCGCCTGCGCGTCGAGAGCCGACCAGTCGTAGTCCTTGAACCCCTTCCAAATGAGCGGATACTCACAGTACGGCTTGGCGAGTCCGTTGATCGTGTTCGCCGCGAAGAAGCAGCGGTTGGTGATGCCCATTGCGGCGAACTGCGCCGTCCGCTCAAGTTCCTTGTTGAAGCTGCGGTACGTCACCCACAGCTGCTTTTCGCATTGTTCCCTGAAACCTACGGGTACCGAGGCGCACACCTGAAGCGCCAAACTTATCGCGGTCATCACCGTGCCTGCCGTCAAAAGCGCCTTATTGTAGATTACTTTTTTTGTTGTCATGGATTCTCCCGCTCTCCGATTGTTCTGCATTGCATGCACATTATACCATAAACCGCTCACTGCGGATGTCGTAAACATCCGTGCACATGCTCCAAGGGCGCGTAATTCACCGCCGAGCCTTCTGATGATTGGAAACAACTATCTGAAACAACTTGCCTTTGGCGCACGGGCTAACTCGCCCGTGCCCATCGGCTAATCTAAAACGATGTAATCATATCAAATTTCTTGTGAAAACAGATAAGAAGCGCGGGCGAGTTAGCCCGCGCACCTCTCTCCAAGTTGTTTTTACCAGTTGTTCTGGTTGTTTCCAATTTCAAAACGCATGGATGAAAAACGCAGATGTGCACAAGTTCCAATCACGGCCTGCTTAAAAACAATAGGGGAGAGTTACCGTGTTTTCATTTGGGGACTGTCCCCATGATTTAGATCATGTTGAAATCGTCGTAATATTATTCTAGAACCACGACTTCAGATTTGTCCAGCGCTGCCTCGCGGCGCGAACCGTCGGGCAGAACGAGCTTGATCCTACGTGCGGGATCGATGCGGCGCGGGCGCAGAACGAGCTTCTCGGCCCTGCCGCCCTTCATCGCGAACTCGACTTCGTAGCCGCTCTCCGCAGGGAGCCGGAACGACCAGTCTTTCCAGTCTGCCGGCAGGCCCGCGCCGATGCGGCATTCTCCGTCCATCTCCGCAAGCAGCATCTGGTTCATGGCATAGAGGCAGTTGCCTGCGGCCGTCATGAACCATGGCTTGATCTGCACGTTCCCCGGCTCGTTGATTTCCCAGTATTCGCCGTAGCATCCAGCCGAGGCCGCCGCCTCCATGACGAGTGGATAGATCTTCTCGTACATCCCCGCCCGCTGTGCCGCCATCGCCATCGTGCCCGCATACCATGGACAGAT
>JAFUDL010000220.1 GCA_017459225.1 Kiritimatiellia bacterium | reverse complement strand
AGGGCATGGACATTTCATTCAAGCTGCTTGTGAGCTACAGGTGAGCGCATGTACGGAACAGCGGAATTGACGAATCGGCGATGAGGGAATGGCGTGAAATCTCCTGTTGACACTTCGAGGGTGCGTCCGTCGCACGAAATCCTGAGCCTGCTTCCGGCCAAGACGGCGCGGGCCATCGGCGCACTGCCGCTCGCCACGGAGGAGGGCAAGGTGGTGGTGTGCCTTGCCGACCGCACGGACTTCGCCGCCGTCGAACGTGTGGAGGCCATCCTGGCGGAGCGCTCCGTGGAGTTCGTCGAGGCGCAGGATCCAGACGACTTCCGCCGCGCCCTCCGCGAAAACTACCCAGACGCCGCGATCACCGGAGACCTGGACAACCCCGAGAACCTCTTCGCGCACGTGATGCGCCGCGCCCTCGCCCGCAACGCCTCCGACATCCACATCTGCCCCGGAGAGATCGAGACGCAGGTGCGCTTCCGCGTGGACGGGCGCCTCCAGACCGAGCTTTCCGTCACGTCCGCCGTCGCCGCCGAGTTCGTCTCGTGCATCAAGGTGCTCGCCACTCTCGACATCGCGGAGAAGCGCACCCCGCAGGACGGCAACATCGACACCACGGTGAACGACCTTGACGTGAGCCTGCGCGTGGCGACGGTCCCCACGATATACGGCGAACACGTGACGCTGCGGATACTCAGCCAGACGCGCGAGACAAGGCAGCTCGACGACCTTGGCAGCCTCGGCCTTCACCAGCGCCAGCTCAGGCTCTTCGAGGAGGCCCTTGAGATGCCGGACGGCGTGGTGATACTCTCCGGCCCCACCGGAAGCGGAAAGACGACCACCCTCTACGCCGCCCTTCGACGGCTCGCCAGGCCCGGGGACCTTCATCTCGTGAGCATCGAAGACCCGGTGGAAAAGCCCGTGGCGGGCGTCACGCAGATCAAGGTGGACGCCCGCCAGGAGCGCGTGAGCTTCGAAAAGGCACTGCGGTCCGTGCTGCGCCACGACCCCGACGTGGTGATGATCGGCGAGATACGCGACGGCGAAACGGCCACCACCGCGCTGCGAAGCGCCCTCACGGGCCATCTGGTGCTCACCACCCTTCACACGAACAGCGCGCCCGGCATTCTCACGCGCCTAGTGGACCTCGGCGTGCCGCCGTACCTCGTGGCATCGACGCTGCGGCTCGCCGTGGCGCAGCGCCTGCTGCGCCGCCCATGCCGCGAGTGCATGACGTGGGCGCCCGCCGACGCGAAGACGTGCGAAGCTTGCGGATGGGACGCCGCCAACCCGCCGAATATCCCGCGCGTGCACGGCTGCGCCTACTGCGGCAACACCGGCTACGCCGGGCGCACGGCCATCTACGAGATGCTGCCCGTGAACGAAGACGTGCGCCGCCTGCTTCTAAAGGGCGAGAGCGAGGGCGACATCTGCCGATGGCTTAGAGACGCCGCCCCTTCCCTCACGCTCAGGGGAGACGCGCTCGCGAAGGTGCTTGAAGGCGAGACTACGCTCGAGGAATACCACGCCACCGTGGCCGAAGAGCTTGGATTTGGAGGCGACGACGCCTGATGGCCGTTTCATTCACATCGCTCGAGAAGGAGAAGGCGCGCCGCCCGCGCAACGCGGCAGAGCGCTTTCTCGCGCGCTTCCTGGTGCGCAAGGGCGCGATAGAGCAGGCGTTCCTCCAGCTCGTCATCCTGCTCAAGGGCGACGTGCCGGTGGTCTCGGCTCTCGAGACGTGCGCGGAGCTTGCGGGCAGCGACCTCAAGGCCGCGCTCTACGAGACGGCGGGGCACGTGCGGGGGGGGCTGCCGCTCGCCAAGGCCCTCCGAGCGTCCATGCCGTGGATCGGCGAGATCTTCATCGGGCTCGTGGAGGTGGGCGAGGCCAACGGCTCGCTGCCGCAGATGTTCACGTACGCCGCGAAGATACTCCTGCAGCGTCGCACCATCCGCAACCAGGTGATTCGCGCGATGACGTACCCCGTGCTGGTGGTGCTCATGGGCCTCGGAGTGGGATACTACGTGAGCACGGTGGCGATTCCGAAGATCGTCTCCGTGATGGGCGATCCCCAGGCTCTGCCGCCCATCACAAAGTCGCTTCTCACCACGAGCGCATGGCTCAAGGAGCATGGAGTGTGGCTTCTGGCGGGCCCGGCGCTTGCAGCGGCCGGATGGATGCTGCTGCGGCGCACGCCGAAGATCGGCGTTGCGGCCGACCGCGTCGCACTCGCCGTGCCGATCTTCGGCAAGGTGGGGCGCTTCTCGGCGAACGCCCTCTTCAACCATACGCTCTCCATGCTTGTGGCAAGCGGCATTTCGGTGGTGGACGCCCTTGCGCTCATCCGAGGCACGATATCAAACGGCTGGTACCGCCTGCAGCTCGAGAGAACGCGCCAGAAGGTGATGTCCGGCAGGATGTTCTCCGAGGCTCTGCGCGAGACGGCGCTCAGGCGCCTTTCGCCGCTCACCCCCGCGCTCGTGAAGGTGGGCGAGAACTCTGGCAACATGGACGAAGGCCTGAACTACGCCGGCGACTACTACGGCGAGGCGCTGGAGCGGCGCCTCGACCTCCTTGGCAAGCTCGTGGAGCCGGCGCTCATCGTCGTGGTGGGCGGCATGGAGGCCTACGTGTACATCTCCTTCTTCATGGGCATGGCCGCCATGAACGCGGCGGCGAGATAGAATCCGAACTGCAAAAAGAAAAGCGTGAAAAAAGGAACAGAATGATGAATGACAGAATGAAAGCAGCATGCCGAGCCTCATGCGCCGTGTTTCTCGCCATTGCGCTGGGAGCGGCGTGCCTGGCCGCGGCGGCCGACGCGCAGAAGCCCGTTTCCCCCGCGGGCGGAACGCCATCCCCCGCGACAACCAACCTTCCCCCGCTCCTGCGGCCCGTCACGCTTAAGGACGCCGCAGGAAACGCGGAGCGCGACCTGGTGGACCCCTTCCGGAGGCGCGACGCCGAAGGAGACGTGACGGCGGCGCCAGGCGAGGACGGGCTCATGCGCACGACGATGGGCGAGATATCTAGCGAGTTCCGCATCCTCGCTATCACGATCCCGCAGGACACCAACACGCCCCGCGCCGCCTT
>JAFUDL010000016.1 GCA_017459225.1 Kiritimatiellia bacterium | reverse complement strand
GCCAAGGTCTTCACTACAAGGCTTTGAAGTCCATTGTGGACAGAACAAGGCCAGCCGACTCGATTATACGAGATTTGGGCTTGAAGATTTTTTCAGATGGTAGATTTCTTGGAAAGTCGGGCTAAAAATCGCAGTTGAAGTCAATAGTGCATCTGCCCGTCAGTTAAAGTTGGCGGGCTGAAGTGGCTATGATGCCGTTGGATTGTCGGTTCAGGCGAGCGGCATTGTCATCTGGCCGCCGATGTCGGGGGAAAACAACCGCCGAATCGTGCCGTATTTGCGGAATGCGTGCGCGACTATGCGCTGGCGACGTTCTTCGACGCTCAACTGCGACGCAGCCGAGATGCTGTACAGGAAAGCGCTGATGGCGCGGTAGATCCCTCGCGCCATGCCCACGGCAGAGCCTTGTCTTCCGGAATCGAGGCGAAGTTCCTCCGCACGGAGTCGTACGACATGAACCGCCCGACTCCGAACAGCTCTGCGGTGAAAGTATAGCACGAACGACGCTTGTTTTGCGCTTGCCCAGGCGACGGAAGGCCGATTTCAACCACTTGTTGAAGACCGCAAAACAACCTCTCCCTTGAAAATAAAGGCCGCAATCGAGATTACGGCCTTCCAACTGCGACACTTAGGTTTAATTGTACATAGGCATTGAAGCGAAATGAATACACGCCCTGCGGCGGTCGGGAAATTGTGGTATAATATTGGGCATGAACATTGAATACACTGGTCGGTTGTACGAAGCGGCTAAGCTCCGACGCTTCGTCGGGAAAGTCTATGACAGGATTGTGCGCCCGTCGCGCATCATGATATACATATTCTGTGTCGTGGGGCTTGCGGCCGAGGTTCTGATGTATTTGCGCGGCGGACATCTTGACTATTACCTTCTGTTTTTCTTTGCTATATTCGTCTTAGCCCTGAAGTTCAACAGGGCCCGGTACCAGAAGGCTTTCGATCTCGTCACCCGACGGCTCATGGGCGATTCGGACGAAGGGACAATTGTGATGACCGACGCCTGCTACGAGTTCCGCAGCGGCGGCAACGTCCTTCGCGTGGGCTGGTGGAATATTGGCTCCTGCTACTTGTTCCTCGACGGAGGGCTCGCGGTGCTGGAAGGAAAGATTCCGAGACTTCTTCTGCCATCCCTCGACGATCTCGGCGGTGCCAATGAAGAAGAGGTAAGGGCAATGCTTGAAAAGGCGGGCTTGAGAGACTATCGGCACTGCCGCAGCTATTGGTGGGTTCTTGTATTCCTCGTTGCTTTGGCGGGCGGTGCCGTCGCCCAGGTTGACCTGATGCAAACACGCGCAAAGATGTCTGCGTCGGGGAGCGTGGAATGCGGCAAAGATGACGACGAAGACGATGATTCGTGCGTCGAGGATTCTTGCGACGAGGATAGTGGCAAGACATTCTCGTTGGGCGACATCAATTTCGACAGCCGCACGATTGACATCGACTATAAACTTGCAGATACGCGATCACCGACGAACAGAAATCAGATATCCTACCAGGACTTCGCCAACATCGTAGCGGTCCTGCGCGAGCAGAGGAAGCCCAAGAAGGTGTTTATGATGCTTTCGATTGCCGATGTCAATGCGCCGGAGCGCCCGCTTGAGATGTTGTCGACTTTGACGAACAGTCGGCTTTCCGTCAAACTTATTCTCCGCGACTGCACAAATCTTACGGACGTCGCGATGCTGGGGCGCGTCCCGATGTCCTGGCTTTGCCTGAGCAGCTGCCCGGTCAACGAGATTCGCGGCCTTGAACAGTGTCCGCTTGAATTGCTCGATATTGACAGCTGTCCCGTCAAGTCCATTGACGATATTTGCCCATTGCCAAATTTGAAGGAGATGCGTATAGCCGGTACGCCTATGGCGCAGCCGACCAAGGAGGCGCTTCGCGCGCGCTGGAAGAATCTCGACTACCTGCAGTTTGCTCCTGGGAACGAAAACGGGTCGTCGGAGTACGTCATGATATCCCTGTTCTCCGAGACGGAGCGCTTTCAGGCGGCGGTTGCGGAGGCGGACCGCGTGGTGATACGCGACGGCGGGTTCGGATGCTGCACGAAACCCGAGAGCGATCCGGTGCTACTTGAGCTTAGGGAGCCGAAGGAGATAGCCGAGCTGCGCGGAATCTTCAAGTTCAAGGACCTTGGCAGCAATGGAGGCTGCATGTGCTGCGGACATCCCGGCATCGACTGGTGGAAGGGCGATGAGCTTCTTGCGCGCACGGCAGTCCAGCATCTCAAGGCGCTTCGCTGGAAGCGTTTCCACGGCGATGCGCAACTCACCCAGGAAGCTGAGAATGCGCTGACGGCCTGGTTCGCCGCCCGCAACATCAAAACCGCCAAGTAACGCGGCGGCAAGCGAAAGGAGTAGATGAAGGATGCGGAGACTGATAAAGGCAATTCTCGTCCTATTTCTCGCGATGGGTGCGGCGGTGGCGGCAAGTCTATTGCTTGACATTCCCGGAGGCAAGAGGTTTAAACGTTACTGCTCTTATCCAGACATGAAAGCGCTGATGGACGCGGAGAAGGACGACATCACTGCCACCGTGGATTATGAGCGTGACGGGACGAATTACACCCTTGTCGTATTCAAGCCGTGTCGCTTCCTTGCGTCGGGACCGGCAGTGCTTGTGTATAATCCGGACGGACGGCTGTTCGACAAGTCTGGTGACGAAGGTGATGACGGACGCTTTCAGAGGGCATGGCCGCGTCCGTGGCGCCGGAGGCATGCAGAAACAGTTCGCCGCCTTAAGGCAATTGTGATGCCAGAATTGTTCTTTTATGCTCCTGCCACGATGAAGGACTTTGTCGAGTTCATGAATCAGGCGACAAAGGACTTTGACGATCCAGGTGTTCCACTGGAGAAGCGCGGAATCAAGTTCGTCTGCAAAGATTCCGTTGCCGCGAAGACGGGTCCAGAAAAGCCGAAGCCGGACGCACCGTTGATTCCTTGTCGCGTTGGCGCGACGACGGCTTGGGATGCGCTGACAAACGTCTGTAATTCCGTGGGATGCAAGTTTGTGGTTAGTCAAGGTAAAGTAGAACTGGGTGAATGACGGATACGGAATACTTCGTGACGCTTAATGAGAGCTGAAATGATGACAACAGACAATAAAAGCCCGGCGCGGATTCACGCGATACTGGCGAGAGAGGCGGACAAGTCGGACGTGAGGAGTGCAAGGTAAGAAAATGCTGAAAATGAAACGGAAGATTCGCCGCCGTCTGGACTTTCCCCATTTTTCATTCTAAACTTCCACAGAGCGAAAAGAACAGGATTGACGAGCAGAGCATACGACTGCGGGATATATCCATACGCCTTTACGATCTGGTGGAAATCACTCGATTCTACGACTCGTGGAATGTTGGAGAGCTGGGGCGCACTTTGGATGGCGGCAAATTGCAAAAAACGGTTGATTTCCAAGGGAGGGGGGTGATATAATGAATTCAGAATTAAAGAAAGGGGATTGCCTGATGAAATCAGAAACGGTGAAGATGGCTGCGGCGCGCACATGCACAATCCTTGCGCTTGCGTGCGCCGCGGCGGCGTTTTTGGCGACGGCGTTTCTGCCCGCGCGGGCCGTGACGACGCACTACATGCCGCAGGCGGATCTGGCGTATTCGGGCGGCTTCATCACGTCCGAAGGAGCTCTGGTGTTCCCCGGCAAGACCCTTGCGGACCTCGAAGGCTGCGGCTTCTGGGGACGCATCGCCGGCAATGCCATCGCCTTCGTGAAGACGGCGCTCTCCAATGCCGTGAAACCGTATCCCGCCGGCGCCGCGGGCGACGCCATCGAGCGCTACGACTTCGACCTCGTGGCGCACGAGGGCGAACACGTGAAGGCGGTCCACATCCAGCTCTACAACGGCGAAGGCGGCGTGTGGGCGAAGGCCGTCAAGGCGTGGTACGTCAAGACGGGCCAGAGCGGGATGCCCACGATCCACTACACGGTGGACGCCGCAACCGGAGAGCTGGCGTGGAGCGGCGTGAGCAACATGAACATCGCCACGTCGGCGACGGCAGGCGGATACGGAATCCGCGCGATCGGCGTGGCGCAGCCGCTCACCACCGCGTTCACGCTCGCCTTCCCGGGGCTGACCGTCTCGCAGATCGCGAAGAACGCGGCCGCCAAGCTTTCCGTGCACATCACCGGGCAGTCGATAGGCGACGATCTGGGGCTGCGCGCGACGGTGGTGAACCCCGTTGTTACGGCCGGCACGGAGGCTGCGCCTACGGCGCTGCGCTGCGAGGCGCAGTTCCTCGGCGGCCCGTACGTCAAATGCGCCGCGATCGAGCTGAAGGACGGCGAAGGTGGCGTATATGTGCGGAACGCGGGCGGATACTACAGGGAGGGCGTGGAGCTCTTCTGCGAGCCGATGCTAGCCGCAAACGGAGCCCGGCTTGACGGCGTCAACACCAACCCCGTGCCTTCCACTCTCCTTGGCGGCGGATACGGCCTCTACAACCTGGAGATAAACGAGGAGGCGCGCGTGGAGGGCGACGTGGCGCACGTCTTCGACTGTGACAAGTTCATCGGCGGAACGGCGCAGCTCGTGTTCCCCCGCGCGACTCTCGCGGAACTGGAGGGATGCATGTTCTACGGAATCATGTGCGGCCGCGCGCACGGCGGCGGAGGCCCCATCAGGGAGAACATCTACACTCACATCGTCAAGCGCTACCCCGTCGATGCGGCGGAACCCGTGCAGAAGCTGTTCCTTCAGATGACGAACTGGGAGGGGGGCCACACGAAGTCGGTGATCGTGGAGCTCACGGACGGCACCGGTGGCGTCTATGGACGCATTCCCCTTGCGTCGTACAAAAGCGGCAACCATGTAAGGGAACAGTCCTTCGGAATCACCGACGACGGCAGCGGAGTGACCCTCGCCGCAGGATGGGCGAATCAAGCCGTCGCCACATACGACGACGGACCGGGCTATGGCATCAAGAAGCTTGGCGCGACGCGCCTTGCGCCTGCCGCGCCAAGGCTGGCGTTTCCGGGAATGAGAGTGGCGGACATCTTCCGCGGTGAGATCCTCGGCAGAACGGCCGGAGACGCGATGTCAAACTCCGTCCAGTGCGATCCCCATGCCGCCTGCAACAAGGTGATCACCTCCACCGACGCCGCGACAGACGAGATCACCGGCTTCCGCGTGGAGATGCAGTGCTCGATCGGATACATCAAATGCGTGGAGCTGCGCTTCACGAACGGCGAAGGCGGCGTGTATGTGCAGGCCGTGCGCGCCTGCTACGCGAACTCCCCGTATGCGACCGTAGGCCGCATGATGATCAGGCAGGACGACTCCGCAAGGGCGGACGGAACGTCAAATGGCAGTCTTGCTTCAACGACGTTCTGGTCGTCCGGCTACGGCGTGTGCTGCCTCGCGGCGGCTCTCCCCGACGACGCCTCCACCGGCCCGGCGACGGCGGTGTGGAACGGCGGCGACCCGTCGGATGCGGCGAGCTGGACGTGCCGGGCAGGCGACGGAACGCTGCTTGCCGGCGCGCTTCCCGACAAGTACACGCAAGTTCTGATCGCCGCGGGCGTCACGATGACGACGGACGCCGACCTCACGCCATACGATTCCGTGATGACGACCGCCGCCGGTTTTGCCATCGACGTTGCCGGGCACAAACTATGCGTGAAATCGCTCGACCCCTGGCATGCGACCACGGTCACGGACACTGCCGGCGGCGGCGAACTGCACCTCGCCGTTCCCAGAGGCTTCCAGACCTATTGCAACCAGATTGCGCTTTCGGGCAAGCTCAAGCTGGTGACGGAAGGGGAAGGGCTTTTTCTGGCGGCCAAGACGGGGCAGACCTACACCGGCGGCACGCAGGTCGCCTCGGGAACGCTGATGTACGACGCGGCTCCCGAGTTCTGGCCTCTGGGCGGGAACGGCATGAAGAACGCCGGCGCCCAGGTCGTGGCCGTCGATGGCGGGGCGACGCTCGACATCAACGGGAAGACGGCTTTCGGCTACACCACAGTTGTTTTCAACGGCGGCACGGTGTACGGCTCAACGGCGCAGTTCAACTGCGCGCACCGGCTCGAGGCCGATTCCTTCCTCGTCGCCACCGGCGATTTCAAGATGCAGGGGGGCGCGTTCGACCTTGGCGGGCACAGGCTTTCCATTGACATAACGTACGGGAAGACCCTTTTCTGGGAATGCCAGCTGACTGGCCCCGGAGCGATCGACGTGACGCGCGGCGGATGGCTGAACATGACGGCAGGCAACATAGACGCCTCGAACGTGGACTTCGCAATCCACTGCGCGCTCAACATCAACAAGGCTGTCTCCATCCGCGACTACTATTCGTACTACGACAACGAAGCCAACACGTTCGACGCTTCCGCGGCGCTGAACGTCCACGGCACATTCACGCCGGCGAGCGCGTACTTCACTGCGGCCACGATGATGGACGGCTCCACGATCGACCTCTCGAAGAAGACCGAAGTGTGGTCGACCACGTCCAGCTCCCTCAATGCCAACACGCTGCAGTT
>JAFUDL010000219.1 GCA_017459225.1 Kiritimatiellia bacterium | reverse complement strand
GTGCTGGGCGACATCGCGCTCCTCTTCGGCGAGAACGCTCTCGCGGAGCGCAACTACAAACTCATGCTGCGTTGCCCCTACTACCGCGACGCGGCGAAGGCGCGCCTGGCTCTGCTGAACGCGGAGAAGCCGGCGCTTCCGGCGGATCTCGAGCAGGTGGCGAACATGGCGCGCACGCTCATGCAGATGCTCAAGGAGGAGAAGGTGGAGTTCTTCGACGTGCAGCAGAACGCCGAGCAGCTGGTGTACAGCCACTTCGTGAGCGTGAAGAACTGCGACGCCCAGATCGCCCGCTTCTGCATTGCGTGCATGCTGCTGGAGAAGAAGCACGCGATGCTCGCGCTCAACGAGGGGCTGCTGGCGGAGATGTTCGGCTCGGCCGGGAACGTGCCGGCGAGCGTGCAGCAGGCGCTGATCGTCGCCGGCAAGCAGTCCACGCTAGTGTCGCCTGTGGTGATGCAGCAGGCGGTGATGTATCAGGCGGACGCGAGGCGCGCGATGTCGGGCGCGCTCGCGCAGGACGTCTTCCTTTCCCGATGGGCCACCTCATACTTCTTCTACAATGAATTCGTCAAATGACATCATCCGCAGATCGGCCCTCGCCATCGCTCTCGGCGCATGTGCCGCCGTGGGTGCCGCGACGGTGTTTCCCGACTATTTCAACATAGAGATTCCGCCGAACATCGCGCCGCTCAACTTCGACGTGGAGGGCGTGGATGGCGCGGTGGCGGTGACGCTGCGTGCGGAAGACGGCGCAACGCTCGCGGCGAAGGGCCCGAAGGTGCGCTTCCCCGAGCGCGCCTGGCGGAAGTTCCTATCCGCGCACGCCGGCTCGCGGCTCATGGGCGAGCTCAAGACGGGCGGCGACACGTACTTCTTCACAAACACCGTCTCGCGCCATCCGATCTCCACGCATCTCTCCTACAGGCTCATTCCGCCGGGGTACACCGGTTTCAACGAAGTTGGCATCTACCAGCGCGACATCACCACGTTCGCGGAGCGTCCACTCTACCGCAACCTTCAGACGAGCCGCCAGCAGTGCGTGAACTGCCACACGTACAACGCATGCGATCCCGCCCAGTACCTCTTCCACACGCGCGCGCACTTGGCGGGCACGGTGATGGTGAGCGCCAAGTACGGCAAGAAGAAGATACGCCCCGAGATCCCCGGCGGCTATGCCTACGGCGTGTACCCCGCATGGCACCCGAGCGGTGACTACATCGCCTTCTCGTGTAACGACACGAGCCAGATATTCTACTCCACGAATCCGGACAAGATCGAGGTCATGGACTCGCGCAGCGACCTCTTCCTCTACAGCCTCAAGGACGGCAAGTTGACGATGATCGACGAAGACCCCACGCTCTTCGAATGCTATCCCACGTGGAGCCCCGACGGCAAGTTCCTCGTCACGTCGTCCGCGCGCACTCCCTTCGAGAACCTCCCTGCCGACCGCGACGGACGCGAGGCGCAGATGCGCGACAAATACTCTCAGGTGATGTACGATCTTTCCGTACGCACCTTCGACGCGACCAACTGCACCTTCTCGCCGAGACGCATTCTCGTGAATGCTCTCACCTCGAAGCGCTCTTTCACTTTCCCGCGCATCTCACCAGACGGACGCTGGCTCGTGTTCACGGTGGGGCCTTACGGCGTGTTCAGCATCTGGCACCGCACGGCCGACCTCTGGATGCTCGACCTTCAAAAGAACGAGGCGCGCGCACTGAACGAGATCAACAGCGCCGCGTCGGAGAGCTATCACTGCTTCTCGAAGAACGGGCGCTGGATGGTGTTCTCGTCGCGCAGGATAGACGGCGTGTACACGCGCCCCTACTTCGCTGCGTTCGATCCCGAGAAGGGCGTCTTCTCGAAGCCGTTCCTTCTTCCCGTCGAGGATCCCGCCGAACACGGCCGCAGGCTTCTTTCCTACAACATCCCCGAGCTGAGCGAAGGCCCGGTGCGCGAATCGCCGCGCGAGCTTCGCCGCCTCGTCGAGAGCGAACCGCGCTGAGCACGCTGCAATCCAGCGCCACCGGCATCTGCCTGACTGGGAAGGCGCCCCGAAGGTTTTGCAGCTGGTTCTATGCACACTGCGCGTAATATGGTATAATTCACGATGCATGGGGAACCAAAAAGGAGAAAAAGAGAAATGAAAAGCGACAGCTTCTTTTCAACCAGACGCAGCTTCATGCTGGGCTGCGGAGCGTTCGGCCTCACTGCCGGCGCGGCGGGAATCGACATCGCGCCGAAGGACACCTTCAAGGGCAAGGTCTCGGGCCGCAGGCTCAAGATCGCTTCCGTCGGCTGCGGCGGCATGGGACGCTCCGCCACCGAGAGCCTGATAAGCGCCGGCTGCGATCTCGTTGCGGTGTGCGACATCGATCCTTCGGCTTTCGGCCACTGGGAGAAGAAGTATCCCGGCATTCCCAAGTTCACCGACTACCGCGAGATGCTCAAGACGATGGGCGACAAGTTCGACGCCGTCCAGGTGGGCACGCCCGACCACACTCACGCCTACATCTCCATCGACTGCATGAACGCCGGCAAGCACGTGTACGTGCAGAAGCCCCTCGCCCGCACCGTGGAGGAATGCGAGCTGATGCTCAAGACTTCGCTGCGCACCGGCCGCGTGGTGCAGATGGGCAACCAGGGCCATCCCGGAGTGTGGCGCTACAAGGCGCTGCGCGACGCCAACGCCTGGGGCGAGATCAAGGCCATATACAGCTGGAGCGATCGTCCCATCTGGCCGCAGGGCATGACGAAGTACGCCAAGGCCGAGCCGCTTCCCGCGAACTTCGCGAAGAACGCCTGGGACTGCTGGTGCGGACCCTCCGCCGATCACGGCTACTCGCCCGCCTACCACCGCTTCAAGTGGCGCGGCTGGTGGGACTACGGCTGCGGCGCCATCGGCGACATGGCCGTGCACAACGCCGATCCTGCGTTCTGGACGTTCGAGCTCGGCCTGCCCGCAAAGGTGAAGGCCGACACCTTCGGCGGCCCCGCGGTTGACGTGGCCTATCCCAGGAAATCCAGCATCGAGATGGAGTTCCTTCCGAACAAGTGGATTCCAAAGGGCGTCAAGCTCGTGTGGACCGACGGCGGCGTGAAGCCCTCTGCCGACAACGTGCCCGGTCTCGCCGAATACGCAGCGTCACTTGGCGCGGCAGAAGAGGCGAAGAAGGCCGAGAAGGCGAAGAAGGCGGGCAAGACGTACACAGCTCCCGCGAAGATCGCGCCGATCGTGCCTGGCAACGGACTCATCATCGTTGGCACCAAGGCCACCACCATCGGCGGATCCCACGCCGCGAGGCCCGAGTGCATCGCGGGCGACAAGGCCGCAGTGCGCGCCGCGCTCGCGAAGGGCGAGAAGGCGTCGCGCTACAACCACTACCGCGAGTTCGTGGAGGCCTGCCTTGCAGGCGATCTCGAGAAGTGCGGCTCCAAGCTCTCGTATGCGGCTCCGCTCACCGAGGCGCTGCTCATCGGCTGCGTGGCGCTTAGGTTCCCCGGCGAGGAGCTTGCGTTCGACGCCAAGAGGATGCGCTTCACGGGCAATCCGCAGGCGAACAAATTCCTGAAGGCGCCGCGTCGCGGCGACTGGGTGTTCAAGGGAACGACGTTCTAGGCGTCGATCGCAAGAAGCGAACGTGCCGCGGCGATGGGCTGAGAGAGGTCAAACTTCTCCGCGCCCATCGCCGCGCATGTTTCTGCGAAGCGCCTGAATTTGTGAGGGCCGGGATTCAGGTTGTCCATCACGCGAACTTCGGCTGTGCCGAACGTGCATGCTTCGGAGAGCATCCCTGTCGACTCCGCCGTGACGTAGAGCGTCTTCGCGAGCGAGACGAATCCAGGAATCGGATTGAAGTGGTCGCGAGAGTAGATGAGCTTGTAGTCGAAGGGGAATGTGTCCACAACGGCTTCAACGGCAGGCGGTGTTCGGCGCGACGTGGTGACCCAGAATTCGAGTTTCTGGTTTCGAGTTTCTGGTTTCGAGTTTTGGGTCTCGGGTTTGTAGGTGCCGAAGATCTTTTCGAGTTCGCGGCGCATCCAGTCCGCCGTCATTGTTGAGCATTTGTTGGGGCCGCCGATGATCACGGCAACGGCTTCGGCGTCCTTGGCGGAAGGGTGGCGCTCCAGAAACGCCTTCGTGCCGGACTTGTAGAACGCATCGTCGTTGGCCACGAGGTTGGCGGGAATCTCGACGACGTTGGGCGCCTTTGGCGGACGGTCGAACGCCGGGGCGAGGATGCAGTCGAACGTGGATATCTTGTAGCCGCGCGGGTACAGCACAACTCCGCACTTCACTCCGGCGGCGCGGGCGAGCGTCTTTGCGGCGTAGAACGTGCCGGACCCTGTGCCAATGACGGCGGCGTAGGCGGGGGCCGGGTTTCGAGTTTCGAGTTTCGGGGCGATGGCTTCGATGGGTGTGAATAGGGAGAGGGTATGGATGCCGAGGTGGTCGAGAAGATACGAAAGCGCCTTGTGGAGGGGCGACTTGAACTTCACGGGAACCATGACGGTTTCGCGTCCGAGCGCGCGGGCGAAGGCGCGGGACTGGTTTTCGTGGCCGGCCTTTCCGTCGGTGAGAATCAGGATTTTTCCGGCGGGCATTTGATGAGCTCCTTCACGGCACGGCGCATCTGGCGCTTGGCGAGGGCCATGCCGCCCTTGATGGTGCATCCTGCGGCGCGCAGGTGTCCGCCGCCGCCGAAGCGGGTGGCGAGGGCCGTTGCGTCCCACGGGGCGCGTGTGCGTATGGAGACGCGCGTCTCGTGGGTGCGGTCCGGGATCTGGTAGAAGAAGAGTGCGATCTCGTTGCGCGCGACCTGGCGTGGAATCTCGATGACGTCTTCCGCCTCGGCCTTTGTGCCGCGCACCTCGCGGAAGTCGTCGCGGGTGAGGGTGACTTCGGCGACCTTGCGGTTCTTCCAGATGTGGAGCGAACGCCATGCGCGCCGCTTGAGCTCCACGGCCTTGGAGGCGAAGGCGCAGTAGAGGATGTCGTTGATGTAGGCAGTGCGAACGCCGCGCTTGAGAAGGTCGCACGCGGCGCGGAGCGTGGCGGGCGAAGTGGAATCGTAGGCGAAGCGTCCAGAGTCGGTGACGATCGCCACCCACAGGGCCTCGGCGGTGGCGCGGTCGATGGGCCATTGCATCCACTTGGCGAAGCGCCACACGAGCTCGCCGGCGGAGGAAGCCGCCGGGTCGATGATCGCGGCGGAGTCTGCGGCCTGGCTGGTGGCGTGGTGGTCGATGACGATGGAGGGAAGCTTCTCGGCGAAAGGACGCACCTCGGGCGGGAGGCGCGAGGGAGAGGCCGCGTCGACGTACACGAAGAGGTCGAACTTGCGGCGGCGCAGCTTGCGCACGGGAATCAGATCCGCAACGCCTTCGAGGAAGCCCGGCTTGCCGAGCGCGCGCACGTCGGCAGTCGCGAAGGCGTCGTGACCAGCCGCGCGCAGCATGCGCGCAAGCGCGATCATCGAGCCAAGCGAATCGCCGTCGGGGCTGAGGTGCCCCGATACGAGGATGCGCTTTGGCTTTTCCAGCAAGGCCTTTGCGGCTGCAAACTCTGCTCGTAGATGCTTCGTGTCCATGACGCCTAATATTAAACCATATATTTCCCCTCTTGACTAGCGGAAAAAGGTAGTGTAAACTATTGTACTATCAACCCGCCGCTAGGCGTGTGCCTGGGGTGGTTCTGTTGAAGTGGTCAAAAGGATACAAGAAGATGGACATCTATGTTGGTAACCTCGCTTATGCGACGACTGACGAAGGATTAAAAGCCGCGTTCGCGGCGTATGGCGAAGTTACCTCCGCTCGCGTGGTGACCGATCGCATGACCGGTCGTTCCAAGGGTTTCGGCTTCGTTGAGATGCCGGACCGCGCGCAGGCGCAGGCAGCGATCGACGCCCTCAACGGACAGCCGCTCGACGGCCGCCCGGTTCGGGTGAACGAGTCGCAGCCCAAGCCCCGCCAGGAACGTCGCGGCGGTGGATATGGTGGCGGATTCGGCGGTGGGCGTCGCGATCGCGGCGACCGCGGCGATACCCGCTGGTAAGGAAGCGCCGCAAGGCGTGAATGCGGAATCCGGCCGAAAGGCCGGGTTCTTTTTTTAGTGAATAGGTGATAGGGAATAGTGAATAGGTTTGGGTGGGTTTCTGGTTTCTAGTTTCTGGTTTCTAGTTTCTGGTTTCTAGTTTCTGGTTTC
>JAFUDL010000218.1 GCA_017459225.1 Kiritimatiellia bacterium | reverse complement strand
GGTCTTCTGGCACTGTGGGCACGAGCGGCTCGGTGACTCAGAACAGCTACGCCACGCGCACGATCACGATTCCCCATGGACTTCTCAAGGCAGGAACGAACGTGATCGCGGCGGAAGTGCACCAGTGCCACGGCACTTCCTCCGACATGTACTGGGACTGTTCGCTTGCCACCACGGCTGCGTCGTACGACCCCTCCAGCATCATCGCCGCCTCCACCTCATTCGCGCTCAATCCTGCAAACGCCACGGTAAAGGCGCGCGCATGGAACGGCGGGGAATGGAGCGCGCTTGCAGATCTCTCGTACACGATCACCGCGCCAGTGCAGGACCTCTCTGGTCTGAGGATTGCAGAGATCATGCACGCCCCCGACAAGGCGCAGAACATCGCACCCTACGCCGAAGACGACTTTTCCTGGATCGAGCTGATAAACACCGGCGCCACCTCGCTCAATCTCTTCGAATGCTCGATTGCCGGCCAGAAGTTCACCTGCACATTTGGCGACTTCGTCATTGCAGAAGGAGAACGCATCATCGTGGCGCGTAGCGCCGCCGCGTTCGCGCTCGCGCATCCCACGGCCACGTGCCGCGTTGTCGAATGGGCGGAGGGCGGCGAGATAAAGCGCAAAGGCGATACGATCGTGCTTGCCGCGCCAGACGGCACGCCGCTCTCAAGCGTCACCTTCAGCAACGAGTGGTTCGGCGGTGCAACGTACAACACGGGCCGTTCGCTCGTTGTGCGCGATATCGCGCTCGAGCAGACGAGCGAGGAGTTCAGCACAGAGGCGCGCTGGAAAGCCGGAAACGCGACAGGCGGCACGCCAGGCCTCCCTGAACACCCGATGTTCCTTTCCATCAAGAAGGGAGACAACAAGTTCACGTTCGAGGCGACCGACCTTGAAGGACAGAACTGGGCGCTGTACTTCTGCACCCGTCTTGGCGAGGAGTGGACGCTATGCCCCTCCACGCGCTACACCGTCAATGGCGGCACAATCGTCGTCACTCCCACTAGCCGCGGCACAACCAAACCTCTCTATAACGCGCCCGCCGCGTTCTTCACCATAAGAACATCCCAACCATAACATCCTTCCCCATTCCGTTCCCCTCATTCCCGTTCTCCCATTCCCACTTCCTATTACCTAATCACTATTACCTATAACCTATTCACTAAAAAAAATCGCGCCCCGCGGAATGCGGAGCGCGACTTTCATGATCTGGCAAGCGATGAGCTTACTTGATCTCGACTTCGGCACCGGCCTTCTTGAGCTGCTCGGCGATCTTGTCGGCCTCTTCCTTGGTGGCGCCTTCCTTGACGGTCTTGGGAGCGCCCTCGACCATGTCCTTGGCGTCCTTGAGGCCAAGACCCGTGATCGCGCGGACTTCCTTGATGACCGCGATCTTGTTCGCACCGGCGGCCTTGAGCACCACGTCGAATTCGGTCTTCTCTTCGGCCGGGGCGGCACCCGCGGCAGGACCGGCAACTGCGACGGCAGCAGCGGCGGAAACGCCCCACGCCTCTTCGAGCGCCTTCACGAGTTCGTTGATTTCGAGAACCGTCTTGCCCGACAGTTCCTTGATGAGTTCTTCGTTCGTCATTGTTCTGTTCCTTGTTTTACTTGTCAACCCTTGGCGTGTTTCATCCAAGGGAAATCATTTCGGCGGACGCAGAGCGCGCCCGCCCTGTCATTACGCCGCAGGGGCGTCGCCGCCTTCCTTCTTCGCCTTCTCGGAGAGCACGCGAGCGAGACGCGTGGCAGGCTCCTTGAGGAGCATGAGCAGCGTGGCGCGAAGTTCGTTCTTGCCGGGCACCTTGGAGAGCGCCTCCACCATGGCCGCGTCCACGATCTTGTTGTCGTAGTCCGCGCCCTTAACGGAAGCCCTGCCTTCGGAACCTTCCACGAACTTCATCACGGCCTTGGCGACCGCGGTGGGCTCGCCCTTGCCGGTGATGATGGCCGTGGGGCCGTTGAACATCGCCTTCACATCGTCGGACCAGCCCTTCTCGGCCGCGACCTTCGCGAGGAAGGTGTTCTTCACGACCAGAAGGCGCGAATCGCAGCCGCGAAGCTCGGCGCGCAGAGCGCCCATCTTCACGACGTCGACGCCGCCGTAGTTGATGATGAAGCAGTAGTCGGACTCCTTGACGCGAGTCGTGACTTCGTTGAGGATTGCAACCTTTTCGATTCTCATGGTTCAAATCTCCTTATTCGGCGGCCGTAAGCACGCAGGGAACGCCGATGCCCATGGTGGACGAAAGGGTGAGCGACTTGATGAAGGTGCCCTTCGCGGAGGCGGGGCGGGCGGCCTGAACGGCCTCGACCACGGCCTTGACGTTCGAGAGCAGCTTCTCGACTTCGAACGAGAGCTTGCCGGCGATCACGCAGCAGTTTCCGGTCTTGTCCATGCGGAAGTCGACCTTACCGGCCTTCGCGTCCTTGACGGCCGTGGCGGGATCGTCCGTCACCGTGCCAGTCTTGGGGTTCGGCATGAGACCACGGGGACCGAGCACGCGGGCGCACTTGCGCACACTCTTCATCGCTTCGGTCGTGGCAACCGCCACGTCGAAGTCGGTCCAGCCTTCCTTAATGATCTTCTCGACGAGATCGTCGAGACCAACGACATCGGCGCCTGCGGCCTTAGCCTCTTCGGCATGGTCACCGCCAGCGAACACGACAACCTTCACCTTCTTGCCGGAGCCGGCGGGAAGTTTGACGGTGCCGCGCACGGGGGTGTCGGTCTTCGTGGCGTCCGCGCCGAGGCGCATGCACACGTCGAGCGTCTCGTCGAACTTCTTCGAACCAGGGTGCGCTTTGATGAACTTGATCGCCTCTTCAAGGGAAACGGCCTTCTTGGGGGCCGCCTTGAGCGTGTTCATGTATCTCTTGCTATGCTTTGCCATGAGTGCGCTCCTTTCAGTCCACGACTTCAATGCCCATGTTGCGGGCGGTACCGGCGATCATGCGCATCGCGGCTTCCACGTCGGTCGTGTTGAGGTCGGCCTTCTTCATCTCCACGATCTTCTGGAGCTGGGCCTTGGTCACCTTGCCGACCTTGTTCTTGTTGGGAACGCCGGAACCCTTGGCGAGACCGGCTTCCTTCTTGAGAAGCACGCTCGCGGGCGGCGACTTGAACTGAAGCGAGAAGCTGCGGTCCTGGTACACGGTGATGATCACAGGGATCACGAGACCGGCCTGCTTCTGCGTCTTGGCGTTGAACTCCTTGCAGAACTGCATGATGTTCACGCCGGCGGAGCCCAGTGCAGGGCCCACGGGCGGCGCCGGGTTAGCGGCGCCAGCGGGAATCTGAAGCTTGACGACTCCCTTGACTTTCTTAGCCATTCTTTTCCTTCACTTTCCACGAACCTCCCGGCATCCCAACCGGTGCATACGGTCCGCAAGACATGACGCATCAGCTCTTGGAGGCTTCAACGGCTTCGACCTCTTTGGTCTCCACCTTCTCAACCTGCCAGTAGTCTACGTCGACAGGAACCGTGCGGCTGAAGACATTGACCTCAACCTTGAGTTTGCCCCTGTCAGGATTCACCATTGAAATCAGGCCCGTCAAACCCATGAACGCGCCGTCAGTAATCTTCACTTCCTCGTTAACGGAGAAATTCACCTTTGGCCGCGGCTTCTCGGCGGAGGACGAAGGCTTCGTGGAGAGAATCGCCTCCACCTCGGCATCTGTAAGCGGTTTCGGGCGCTGCATCAGCCAGGACCCGATTATGCCGGGCGTCTCGCGCAGGAACTGCCACGTACGCTCCACCACCACGCGCTTTCCATCCTTGTCAAGTCCAGCAGCCTCATCGTAGAGGGCCAACTCAACCAGCACGTAACCAGGGAAAACCTTCTTGTTGACCTTGCGCTTTTTCTTGCCGGGCCTGCTCTCGATGACCTCTTCCGTCGGAATGATGCACTGGCCAACATAGTCCCCCATCTGCTCTGGACCGATGCGGCACTTTATGTTCGTCTGCACCTTGTTCTCCTGCCCTGTCAGGGTCTGAAGAACGAACCATTCCTTCTTCATGCGGCCACCAACCTTTCTCAGGCGCCCCTCGGCACAACGATGTCGATGAAGGCCTGAATCACCTTGTCGCAGACAAGCGTGGTCACCGCGAGGATGAATATGAACGCAATCACGACGAACGTCGAGTCGACAAGTTCGCGCCTGTCGGGCCATGAGACCTTCCCAGCCTCGCCCTTAACCTCCAAGAGATAGCTCTTGATCCGTTCAAACAATTTTTTCATCTCACCCTCGAAAAACCGGTTGGCAGGGTAGGAGGGAATCGAACCCCCATAGGCGGTTTTGGAGACCGCTGCACTGCCATTGTGCTACTACCCTACTTAAATCACTTGACTTCCTTGTGCACCGTGCGCTTGCGGTCGAACGGGCAGAACTTCACCTTCTCAAGGCGCTCCGCCATCGTCTTCTTGTTGCGCGTCGTCGTATAGTTGCGGCGCTTGCACTCGGTGCATGCGAGAATTGCCAAATCACGGGGCATTGTATCAAATCCTTCCGCCCTCTGCAAGCCTGATTTCTGGAATCAGCCCGCCCTTTGCCCCGGCCGACCACAGAGGGCCGGGCCTCGGGGCGGGCATCTCACAGAAGACGCGTCTTCGTTGTTACTTGATGATCTTCGAGACCGTTCCAGCGCCGACCGTGCGGCCGCCTTCGCGGATGGCGAAGCGCATCTTCTCCTCAAGCGCGACAGGCGCGATGAGCTTGACGTCGATCGACACGTTGTCGCCCGGCATCACCATCTCAACGCCCTCGGGCAGGCCGATGTCGCCCGTCACGTCGGTGGTGCGGATGTAGAACTGAGGACGATAGCCCTTCATGAACGCCGTGTGACGGCCGCCCTCGTCCTTCGTGAGGACGTAGACCTGGCCGTTGAACTCGGTGTGAGGCGTGATCGTGCCGGGCTTCGCGAGCACCTGGCCGCGCTCCACCTCTTCCTTCTTCGTGCCACGGAGAAGCGTGCCGATGTTGTCGCCCGCGCGGCCTTCGTCAAGAAGCTTGCGGAACATCTCAACGCCGGTGACGGCGGTCTTGGCCGTGGGCTTGAGACCGACGATCTCCACATCCTCGCCGACGTGGATCGTGCCACGCTCGACACGGCCGGTCACCACGGTGCCGCGGCCTTCGATCGAGAAGATGTCCTCGATCGGCATGAGGAAGGGCTTGTCGAGCTCGCGCACGGGCTCGGGAATGTAGCTGTCGAGAGCGTCCATGAGCTCGTCGATGCACTTGCAGGCAGGATCGTCAGCGGAAGCGGCCTGGGTGGCGGGATAGGCGGCGCCGCGGATCACCGGGGCGTTGTCGCCGTCGTACTCGTACTTGGAAAGGAGCTCGCGCACTTCCATCTCGACGAGGTCGAGCATCTCGGCGTCCTCGACGAGGTCGCACTTGTTGAGGAACACGACGATCTTCGGCACGCCGACCTGGCGGGCGAGAAGCACGTGCTCGCGCGTCTGAGGCATCGCGCCGTCAACGGCGGACACCACGAGGATGGCGCCATCCATCTGCGCCGCGCCCGTGATCATGTTCGTCACGTAGTCGGCATGTCCCGGGCAGTCAACATGGGCGTAGTGGCGGTTCGCGGTCGAATACTCGACGTGGGACGAGGCGATCGTGAGGATCTTCGTCGCGTCACGACGGCCGGCGGACTCGGAAGCCTTCGCGACCTGGTCGTACTTGATCTCTTCGCACAGGCCCTTCAGCGCCTGAACGTGCGTAATAGCGGCCGTAAGCGTGGTCTTGCCGTGGTCGACATGGCCGATCGTGCCGACGTTCACGTGCGGCTTACCGCCGCGATCGAATTGTTCCTTAGCCATTTTCTGACTCCTGTGAGTTGTGTTTTTTGTCTTCTTTTGCCTCTTCCCTACATGGAGCCACCTAGCGGAATCGAACCGCCGACCTCTTCCTTACCAAGGATGTGCTATACCTACTGAG
>JAFUDL010000217.1 GCA_017459225.1 Kiritimatiellia bacterium | reverse complement strand
CTCGCGGCCTGGATGGGAATCGCGGCGAACGCCGAGGAGGCGCTCACGCCCGCGCAGGAGGCTGTGGCGAAGGCGGGCCCGAAGCAGCTTAGGCTGATGATCGCCGGTTTCGGCACGATCGAGTCGATGGTGCAGGTCGACAAGTGGCTTGGCGAACAGCTTCAGCCGCAGAGCAACCTTGCGAATCCTCCCACGCTCGACCAGGGGGAGAAGATACAGGTGGCGGAGGTCAACAACTTCTCCGTGCGCGCGAACTGGAACACCCGCAAGATTGAGTTCATAGACGACGCAAACGAGATCCGCTCGGCGAACGAGCGCGACCGCCTCACGCTCTCCGCGCTCCGCCTCAAGGCGCTCACCGACGCCTCGCAGCGCTACACGCCGCTTGCGAAGAGCTATCTGCAGGCGTCGCTCTTCAAGCGCGCAGGAAGGCTCATTCAGGTGATAGACCGCTCTAACGCCGACATGAACCTCGTCGAGCAGGGGCTCAACGGCGACAATTCGTCCGCCCTAGCCGGCGCAACGTGCATCCTGACGGCCGCCCTTGGCGACCGCGAGGAGGATGCCCGCACGATCACCGTCAACGCCAAGGGCACCCAGGTGAAGACGATCACCTACACCCAGCCCTACGTTGGGAAGATACGCGACCTGCATGGCAATGTGCTTCTCGCCTTCAAGGGCACCTCGCAGTGGAGCACAAGCGTGAACAGCGTGGTGAAGAGCGACGTGGCCGATCCCGCGCGCAAGCTTGTGGAGGCAGCGTGCGACAAGATTGCAGACGAGGTGGCCGCGTTCTTCATCACCACGCTCAACTTCAAGGTCAAGGTGCCGGTGGACGCCGACGAAGACGAGGTGACGGTGATGGTGGACGGCAAGGACGTAGACACTGAAGGCGGCGTGAAGGTGCTGGCCGTGGAGCATGCCGTGGTGGCGACTCTCGACGGCTGCAAGCCGGTGAAGCGCGTTGTCGTGATCGACGAGAACACGCCCACGAAGACGGTCAAGCTTGTATTCAAGAAGAAGAAGCCCGAGCCCGAGCAGGCCGCGCCGGCAAAAGAGCAGCAGCCCGCGCCCGAAAAAGAACAGTCCACTCCTGAGAATAAGTGAGGATCCGCGAAATGAAAAACTGTTTTCTAAAATGTCTCGTGCTGGCGGCCGTAGTCTCCGCAGGCGTCGCCGCTCTCGCCGAGCCGAAAGCGCCAAAGTGGCTTGTGCTGGACAAGCTCACATACCAGGCGGACGTTGACCAGACGGCCTTCAACGGCGCCGACGCGCTGCTCCTGACCACTCTCGTCCAGGCCAACAAGTACAAGTGCCTCGACCGCGACGCATACGACACTGCCGCGCGCGAGCAGGGCTTCGGCGCGAATGTGCAGCTCGTTCCGGCCGGGTACTCCATGCGCGGCGAGATAGTGCAGCTCGTCCCCACCGGCAAGACGCGCACCATCCAGAACACTCCGCTCACGGAATACATCGCCACCGTCTCGCTGCGCGCTAACGATCTGCGCACGCAGCAGCCTTATGAGGCCGAGACGCTGCGCGTGGCACACTACTGCCAGACGCACAAGGACATGCTCGTGCACGTGGTGCGCCGCGTGGCGCTCGCCATCCTCATGCGCGACTATCCCATGTACATCATGGACGCCGACGAAGACGACGGCGAGCTCACGCTCAGCTACGGACGCGACTTCATCTTCCCCGGCGAGCAGTACGAGGTGCGCCGCCGCAAGGCCATCGTCGACGACGACACCGGCGACACGGTGTACAAGGAGAAGACCGTAGGTGTGTGCGAGGTGACGGACGTCGGCAAGAACACGTCCACCGCCAAGCTCGTCTCTGGCAAGGCGAAGGTGAAGGACGTTCTGCGCTTCTACGAGAACGCCGAGCGGTTCGCCGTGCCGCCCGCCGCCCCTGCGCCTGTGGCCGCTCCTGCTCCTGCGCCCGTCGAGAAGGAGATTTCTGCGAAGCCGCTTCCGCCCAAGAAGCCGCGCATCGCTGTGGCGCCTTTCTTCTCCAAGCGCAACGCTTTCACCGTGCAGGGCGTTACGATCCCCACGCGTAACTGGCTCGACGACATGGCCGACCATCTGAACACGTTCCTCACGCAGACGGACAGCTTCAAGGTGCTTGACCGATCGTTCGGCCCCGAGATCGACAGGGAGCTCGCACGTATCGTCAACGATCCAAACGCAAGCCCCAACGACGTGAGCCGCCTTTCGAACAAGCTGGCGGCTGACTATCTGATCGTCGCTGAAGTGACCTTCTCCGACGTCGTGTCGCCCGGAACCGACTTCGCGACGGGGCTTCCCCTGCCGCCGCCCAGCACGCTCTTCGCGGAGGTGCGCTTCAAGTGCATCGTCGCGCCCACAACGCAGATCGCCTGGGCCGACGTGGTGCGCCTCGACTCTTCGCGGTTCGGAGGAACGGCCGAGGTGTTTTCGTCCAATTCCTCCGCCACGGCGGCGGGGCTAGTGATGGAGGCTATCTGGCGGCGTCTTGCACCCGCGGACTTTGCCCGCAACGAGGCGGCCCGCGCCGCGGCGTCCGGAAGCGCTTCCGAGCCAGATAACAACGCATAGTCAGGAGAAGAACATGATCACATCCG
>JAFUDL010000216.1 GCA_017459225.1 Kiritimatiellia bacterium | reverse complement strand
CGCGGGAGCGTCCGTCAAGTCCGCCACCAAGGCGCTTTAGGCGTTCGTCACGGATCTTCTCGCGGTGAAGTGAATCACGCGGAGGTAAACAAGAAAAATAACAGGAAAGAATTCATCAAGGCAATGGGCGCGGTCGCGGGTACGGCGGCGCTCGGCAACATCGGCTTCGCCGAGGAAGGAAAGAAGAAAATGAGCAAGAGCATCGTCGTCTACTTCTCGCACACGGGCGAGAACTATTCTGTCGGATTCATCACGGTGGGCAACACCGCGAAGGTCGCGAAGGAGATCGCCGCGCAGACGGGCGCGGCGACCTGGGAGATCAAGGAGAAGACCCCCTATCCGAAAAAATACACGCCCTGCATCGAAGTCGCAAAGAAGGAAATGCAGGCGAAGGCGCGCCCGGAGTTTGTCGGCGAGGCGCCCGACCTTTCGGACTACGACACCATCTACCTCGGCTATCCGAACTGGTGGGCGGACGCTCCGATGGTCGTCTATTCGTTCCTCGACAAGGCGAAGATCGACGGCAAGACGATCCTTCCGTTCTGCACGCACGAGGGTTCAGGGCTTGGCTCGACGGCGCGCAAGCTCGCGGCGGCGTATCCGAAGGCGAAGGTCGAGCAGAAGGGCCTCGCGCTCTACGGACACGTCGCGCAGAAGGAACCGGATGCGGTAAAGAGCGCCGTCGCCAAGTGGCTCAAGCAGCTGGGCAAGGAGTAAGCCTCACGCAAAGTCCGCGAAGTACGCTAAGTTCCAATTTAGAAGTTACTTTGCGGCCTTGGCAAACTTCGCGTGAGAAAAGAAGGAAACCATGCAAAACAGAATCTCCAAGAAAGGAATAGCAACATGCAATACGTGAAATTCGGCAACACGGGTATGGATGTCTCGCGCATCTGCCTCGGCATGATGAGCTTCGGCAAGCCCGGCAAGGAGAACGGAGTCTTCCCGTGGGCGCGGGACTACGACGACGCGAAGCCGCTCTTCAAGAAGGCCATCGACCTCGGCATCAACTACTTCGACACGGCGAACGTCTATCAGATGGGGTCGAGCGAGGAGATCACGGGACGGCTCGTCCGCGACTTCGGGCTCGACCGCGACGAGATCGTCGTCGCGACGAAAGTGCATTTCGACATGCGTCCGGGGCGTCCGAACGGCGGTGGCTCCTCGCGCAAGAACATCCTGGCCGAGATCGACCATTCGCTCAAGCGCCTCGACATGGACTACGTGGACCTCTACCAGATCCACCGCCTCGACGCGAACACGCCGATGGAGGAGATCATGGAGGCGCTGCATGACGTCGTCAAGAGCGGCAAGGCGCGCTACATCGGAGCGTCCACCATCTTCGCGTGGCAGTTGGAGCGGATGCAGCAGATTGCCGAGAGGAACGGCTGGACGAAGTTCGTCTCGCTTCAGCCGCAGTACAACCTGATCTACCGCGAGGAAGAGCGAGAGATCCTGCCGCTCTGCCGCGACCGCAAGATGGCGGTCGTGCCGTGGAGTCCGCTCGCCGGTGGCAGGTGCGCCCATCCGTGGGGGACGAAGACGGCCCGCAACGCGATTGACGAGGTATCGCCGATGGTCTGGGGCGCGACGGACGCGCTCGACAAGGTGGTAGTGGACAACCTTGAAAAGATCGCCGCTGCGCATGGACGTACGATGGCGCAGGAGTCGCTTGCGTGGATGCTCTCGAAGCCGGGGATTACCGCACCCATCGTCGGTTCGACAAGCGAAAAGCATATCGAAGAGGCCGTTTCCGCGCTCGACATCCAGCTCGATTCCGAGGAAATCGCCGCGCTCGAAGCCTCCTACGTCCCGCACATCAAGACCGGCGCGTTTTAAGAAAGGAATCTTAAATGGCAACGATAATCAGAAAAGAAGAGCATGACTGGCAGCCGCATCCAAACAGGATCGATGGTTTCAGAATGTTTACGGATATGGCGCGTGCGAAGGCGGGCGTGGAGCCGAAGTGGCTGAATTTTGACCTTCGTAAGTTGCCGCCTGGTGAATACAACGCCGCCTACCATTTCCACCGCTATGCGGAAGAGCTGTTCTTCATGCTTTCAGGCGAGGCGACGCTTCGTACGCCGACTGGACTGGCGATTGTTCAAGAGGGCGACGCTATCTTCTTCGAGGCTGGCGAGCGGGGTGCGCACCAACTCTACAACCACTCAGACGCACCTTGTACCTATCTTGACCTGCGCTCATTCAATGGGCATGATGTGTGCGAATACCCAGACTCAGACAAGCTGATTCTCATCCCGAACGGTGAGACGTTTCGACGTAGCGAGCAATGCGCTTATTTTGACGGCGAGACGAACATTGCCGAAATTTGGCACGGATTGAAAGCGCAAGAGGTGAAAGAAGACAAAATAAAATAGTCAATGAGAAGGCTGATCAAGAATGAAAACCTCAATGAAAGATGTGGTAGCTGCAATCGGCGCGGGTGTGACGCACTGCGACCTCTACGACGGCGGTGTTAAAGATTCCGTTCCCTTCAACCACATTGAGACGTCCTACAGGAAGGACCTGAAGTAATCATTGGTTTGTTTTCTCACGCGGAGTTGCGGAGAGGCGGAGGTTTGTATTATGACGGAAAACGAGATAACAAGGGATATCCTTGATTCGTCAATCAAGATTCACAGGCAATTCGGTCCTGGCATGCTGGAGTCTGTCTATGAGGTCTTACTTGCGGAGGAACTGAAGCGGAGAGGACATAAGGTGGAATGGCAAAAGCCCATATCTCTTGAATACGAGGGGGCGGTGCTGGATACTGCCTTCAGATTGGATATGCTCGTTGATGGGATGATCATTGTTGAACTTAAGTCTACCGAACAGATGCATCCTGTATTTGCCAAACAAGTCAAGACGTATTTGACTGTGACGGGACTTCTTGTCGGCGTCTTGGTTAACTTTGGCATGGAAAAGCTGAAAGACGGCTACGCGAGGATTGTGAGAGACTATTCAGGGCCTCGTCCGTCCGAAAAATCTCCGCTTCTCCGCCTCTCCGCGTGAGATAAAAATAATGAAACAAACAATGAAAGGAAAAGTCATGACCACACGTAAACTTGCACAATTTGAAGTGTCGTCCGTCGGCATCGGCTGCATGGGCTTCAGCCACGGCTACGGAGCATTGCCGCCGGAAGAGGAGTCGATCCGGCTCATGCGCAAGGCGTTCGACATGGGCTGCACGCTCTTCGACACGGCGGAGGTCTACGGCCCGTTCGTGAACGAGACGCTTGTCGGCAAGGCGGTCAAGCCGTTCCGCGACAAGATCGTCCTGACGACCAAGTTCACGCCCTGCAGGGTCGGCGACCAGGGCATCTCGGACGCGGAAAAGCTGACGGCCAAGGGCATCCGCAAGGCGCTCGAAGATTCCCTGCGGCGCCTCGGCACGGACTACGTCGACTGCTACTACGAGCACCGCGTTCCGCTGACGAGCCGACCGGAGGAGGTTGCGGAGGTCATGGGCGAACTCATCAAGGAAGGGAAGATTCGCGGCTGGGGGCAGAGCCAGTCCACGCCGGAGCAGATTCGGAGGGCGCATGCCGTCACGCCGCTTTCGATGGTGCAGTGCGAGTATTCGATGATGGAGCGGATGTTCGAGGCGGAGGTGATCCCTCTCTGCCGTGAGCTGGGAATCGGCTTCGTTGCATTTTCTCCGATGGCGAGCGGTTTCCTGAGCGGCAAGTACACAGCCTCGATGACTTACGTCGGCGACGACGTGCGCCGCGCGATCACGCGTTTCGCGAAGGAAAACGTCATCGCGAACCAGCCGCTTCTCGACGCGCTGGAGAAGCTTTCGCAGGCCAAGGGCTGTACAAAGGCGCAGCTCGCCCTCGCGTGGATGCTCGCCAAGTGGCCGCATGTCGTGCCGATTCCCGGAATGCGCTCAGACGCGCGCATCGAGGAAAACCTCGGCGCGGCGGACGTGTCCCTCTCGCCCGACGAACTTGCCGAAGTGGAGGAAGCGCTTTCGCACATCGTCATCCACGGTAACCGCACGGACGAGGACATTCAGCGCATGGGCTACGTCAAGCCGCAGTGATTTCACATCCACAGCTTCGCGAGAGGCAAAAAGAAAAGAAACAGATGATGAAAAAACTGATAATTGGAGGAATGGCAATGGCCAGTGCAATCAGGGCAAACGCTGCGGAACTCACCACCAGGGAAACGGCAATTGTCGATATCGGCGCG
>JAFUDL010000215.1 GCA_017459225.1 Kiritimatiellia bacterium | reverse complement strand
GCTTTCGTCTGGGACATAACCGAACCCGTTTCGACCCGACCGTTGATTGTTGATAAACCAGGAGTGTATAAAGTTTGTGTGACTCATGACGGCAACAAGAATGTGGCAGAGCTTATTTCTGACAATTATCAAGTACTTGTCCACTATGACTATTCCTCCTTTGGCGATGTGGCAGTCTCAACAAATGCCACTTCGACTTTGCCAGTTAATCTTCGTACTTGCAATCCGTTCCGTTTCTCGTCCGAATATTCAGATGATGTGTTAGGATTGAGTTGTTACAACTATAGGCATTATGATTCTCGTCTGGGCAGATGGAACAATCGTGATGTTCTATTTAATCCGGGAAAAGACATCGCTCTTTATTGCTTTGTACGGAATTCGCCAAACAACTTAACGGATTTGCTGGGGTTGAGAACATGTTTGAAATGGGAAAAGAGCAAGATTGCAATTGCAGCCCATGGCTTTGATGACGAGAACACCTTTGATGGACGGGCAAAGAGGTCAAGTACAAAATGGTACCCTGCCTCAACTGGCGCTGAGATGTTCAAAGTGCTTGAGAGTTATTCGGATAGAAATGGCCCCTGTTGCAAATGCATTGAGAAGTTGCATATACATAGTCATTCATCGTATGACTCAGTCATAATGCTATGGAATTCTGGTTTCGTTGCTGACTGGGTGGAATACATGAAGAGAAATCAGGAGGGCTCTGAAGAACGGAAGAAAGGTGCAAGGCTTCTAGAGGGGCGAGATGTTAATGATTTAAAGAGGGCAATGGCGACAGGACGCATCGTTTTTTGTGATCATTGCGTGATTACTCTGTTTGGATGTAACACGGGAAAAGAAGGTGGCTTGGCGCACAGAATCTCAGAAGTAACAGATTGTCTTATTGTTGCGCCAAGGGGATCTGCTTCATCTGCCAATAAAGAGGGCAACGCAGTGGGCACCAATGGTAATAGGGGGCCGGAGGTTGGAGGCTTTTGTGATAGAGGATGGAGCGTCTGGGAGAAAGGAAAGCATCATGACACAAAGAAGAAGAGTCCAGTTTTTTATAACCACTAAGGTTATTAGAATGCTGTTTGTGCTGTCTATGGCCGCTGGGGGACTTTTCCTTTGTGGCTGTGGCAGGGATGATTCTGCCTGTCGTACAAAGCAATCCTTGTTTTATGAGTATGTTCTCGATTTTGATCCGGCCAAGCATATAGATTTGGAAAAGATACAGAAAGAGACCGGTAATGAGCTGATATTTGTTGAAGTGGAGCGGATGCCGATCTTGCCGGGAAAAGTATTTGACGACGCCGTAAGGCTAAAGGCTGAAAACAGAAAGCTGTTTGATTTGCTTTGCATTCTCTACATGGTAAAGCTGGAACATTGGGATGAATGGCGATACGCGCAGGTCTATCCAGTTTGCGCCTATGAAGGAGACACGGGGAAATACGAACTGTGCGAGAAAGAACAGTTCACCAACGGCGTCTATTTTATATATTCTAATTTCAACTTCAACTATCTGAAACGGCAAATAATGGGGCTTACAGGCCGTCGCGAGCCATGGATACCGTGTCTTGCACAGCATCTTATGGAGGAGTATTGGAAAGCCAACAAATTTGAGAAGCCTTGTCCTGAAGCGGAAATCGTTTCGTGCTGGAGCAATAGTTATGAACGTGTCAGGAAGCATATTTTTGAGACTCGTGGGTATGGCAGCCCCAATTTTGAAGTACATTGAAAGAAGTACATTTTGTGGCTCAGCGATACAAGCAGACTTTTCAAAGATCTTGGATTTGAAACATAGATGGTGTGCCAAGTGAAATAGATGTCAACTCGCGAGTGTCAAATGGAATAGATTTAGTAGCAGACTAGAGTGATCATGAAACAGGCAAAACATATGTTTATCATTGTCCTTGCCGCAGTCGGCGTGATTGCGGCGATGATGATGGGGTTGAAGTTTGCATTTTCGCGAATGGTGAGTGCCGCCAAGCCGCAATTACCAGCGCCCATAGCACCAATGCAGCCCGCCGAGGTACGCGTCAAGGTAGAGGAGCGGAATGCGGCGCCATTGGAGAATGGGGCTGTCGTTGCTGCGTCAGATGCCGTCGCCATCGTCTGCGGCAACGGCGCGAATGTCGACCGCTACGAGACGCGGAATGGCGCGCTGCGGTCGATTGCGCGGCGGCGCGATCTGCCGAAGGAGGATGTAGCAGCGTTGATGGACTATCTTGCATCGACAAAGGACGCCATGCGCGTGGAACGCGTTGCCGCGCTGAAGAACGACGTGATGAACCTTCTTCGCAATCAGGAGCCGCCCGTGGAAGGTCTAGCGGATGCGCTTATAGCGATGTTCGATGGCGGCGCGCATCCACCGGCAGTCCTGGACTACTGCATCCAGCACCTTGGCGCGATGCAGGGTGGTCTGAACGACACGGCGCGCCGTCGCGTCCTCGCCGTGTTGGCAATGGCCGCAGCGCGCAAGGGCCAGTCGTACGCCGGAACGGCGCTGTATTCCCTTGCGGCCGACAGGCGCGCCACTCCGCAGCAGCTGGAAGAGCTGAAACGCCTCACTCTCGCCCTGTGCGGACCCGACGCCAATCCCGCCGCCCGCGTCGCGGCTATCCAGCTCGCGGGCGAGCGCGGCTTCGCCGAGGCGCTGCCTGTTCTGCGCAAGGCGCTTTCCTCTCCCCGCCGCGACGCCGTTCTCGACATCGTCGCCATAGGCTCCGTCGGGCTTCTCGGCGATTCTTCCGACAGTCCGCGACTATCACATTTTATGAAATGTGATAGTCGTCGCGCATCTGCCGCCGAAGCCGCAATCAGGCGCATCAACGAAAGGTCCGGCGCGAAGTGAAAGTACCAGCGCGGGAGAGCGACGTGGTAGGGACGGCTCTCCGAGCCGTCCGCAATGGTGCGCCGTTGATGCTGCGTTTGTGGTACTTTGCGGCGCGCACGGAGTGCGCGCCCTACCGTTTGTCGCATCGGTTGGCGAGGTGTCTTCAATATGTTGCCAATGTGCAAGTGTCGCCAGTTTCCAATTGGGCATTGGCCACTGGAACTGGATACTGGCAACAATGGCAACATTCTTCCGGTCCGCTCCCCGCCATCCTCCGCGATCTGCTTCTTCTCGTCCCGTCCATCTGGCTCGCCAGTGTGTCTGAAACGACGTGAGTTTCAATCTGTACGCACGATACGGACGAAATGTGATATAATGTTGTTAACGATGAAACACCGTGATGACATGTTCTCCTTGCAGAAAGAAAGTTCCGCGATGAGCGGAAGGCGCGCGTTTCTGGGAGGGCTTGCGGCGATGGGAGCGTCGTTCTCTCTGCCGGCGCGCGCGGCGGCAGTTAGTCCTGTCGCCCGGGCTCGCATGGCCTTCGACGCGTTCGTGCGCGCGTACTGGGTGGAAGAGAAGGCCTACTTCCGCCGCCACAAGGGCAAGGCGAAGCCGCTTGACTTCTGGTTCTCCGCGCATGCGTGGGACATGCTCATCGACGCGGACCGCCTCTTCCGCACGGCGCGCACCAAGACCATGGTGCGCCGCTTCTACGACGCCTTCATGCGCCGCCATCCCGACTGGCGCAAGAACGAGTTCAACGACGACATCCTCTGGTGGACCATAGCCTGCACGAACGCCTTCGCACACACCCACGAGTGCCGCTACCTACAGCAGGCCCGCGCGCTCTTCGACCATCTCGCCGCGCGCGAGTTCGACTCCACGCTAGGCGGCGGCATCTGGTGGAAGAACAGCGAGCACAAGAGCAAGAACGCATGCGCCAACTTCCCCGCCGTGATAACGGCCTGCAACCTCAACGTGCTAACCCACGAGCGCACCTACCTCGACACCGCGCGATCTCTCTACGACTGGGGGCGCGAGAAATTCTTCGACCTGAAGACGGGCGCAGTCTATGACAACGTGAACCTGGAGGGACGTCTCACGCGCTGGGACTTCACGTACAACGTGGGCACGTTCATCGGCTCCGCGCTGCGCCTTCACCGCGCCACGCGCAAGAAGCAGTACATTGACGACGCAATGCTCGCGGGGCGCCACTTCATGAAGTCGCTCAGCAGGGGCGGCATCGTAAAGCCGTGCGGGAAGGGCGATGGCGGCGCGTTCCACGGCGTGGGTTTCCGCTACATGGCGGAGCTTGCACGGCGCTCGGGCGAGCGCGAGGTGCGCGCGTACATTATGCGCAACGCCGAGAGCGCGTGGACGAACCGCCGCGCATCGGACGATCTTGTGGGAGAGGACTGGACGCGTCCGCCGCGCGAAGACTTCGACGTGGAGGGCCAGGTGGCAAACTCCGCCCTCACCACGATCATCCTCGCCGCATCCACGAGATGACACGAGATGTCACTTTTTCTCATTTCCTGCTTGCGAAAAAAGCCGTAAAATTATAAAATATACGCCAACTTTTTCAGCCGGGCATGTGCTCGGCAAAAACCAAGGAGTAAAGAGAACATGGCCAAGACGCCGAAATTCGCCAACGCGAAGGTTTTCGCG
>JAFUDL010000214.1 GCA_017459225.1 Kiritimatiellia bacterium | reverse complement strand
TTCTCAACCTCATTTTCACACTCCATTCCATTGCAACCGGACGTATGGAAAATCCCCCACTTGAAGGATTACCCACCTCGCCTTCTGTTCACATTCTACCATTTCGGCTGGAGAGAGGTCAATTGTAAAGTTTCTGGTTTCGGGTGTTTTGACAGTTTTGAGGTCTCGGTTGTCTAGGAGGTCAGAGGCCGCTAGCGGAAGAAGAGGGCGGAACCGCCGAGGTATATGAGCCTGAGGCCCTTCTTTTCGACCTGTCCCTCGTCGCCGGGAACCATCTTCGTGTCGGGAACGAGCCTGAGGCCCATCTTCTTCGACTTGGCGTCCGTCACGAACTTGAGTCCCTCGAGATTGGCGGGCTCCTCGTTCCACGTCACAACGAACGGATTGTCAGAGCGTATGAGCCTGTAGAGGTCTGAGCGCCCGTAGAGATTCACCGTGATCGTCGCATCGTCGGCGAACGTCACGGTTGTGGAGCCCTTCGCATTGTCGTCTATGGACATGGTGGTATGCCACGCTCCCGTGCGGCCCGAGAGGTCGATCGTGGAGCCGTCCTGCATCTGGCAGCCGTAGAAGACGTCGGTCGCGGGCGTGAACGCGCCGTACACCTTGAACGCCGCCGTGCCGTCGTTTTGCTTGGAGCTTTCCCTGTACGCCGTGTAGTCTCTTATCTCCACCGCGCCGTTGACGCGCATCGCGGCGGACGACATTATCTTCGCATCGGTCGCCGTCACGCCGGCGTTGCCGGTCTCGAGCCAGCCGCCTTCCACCACGTTCAGCACACCGTTCTTGACCAAGGCGTTGTAGAGATAGAAGTTGCCTCCAGTCTTCTCGAGGTCTAGCACTGTTAGCGTGTTGCCGCCGAGATCAAGCACCGCGCGCGAATAGCCGTTGCCGACGAAGCCGTAGCTGTTGCCCACTCTCATCGTGGAGTCAGCCGTGAGGAACATGTACTTGATCTGCGCAGTGCCGCTGCCGCGTGCAGAACCGGAGTTCTGGAACGTGCCGCCGGCGAGCGTGAAGGCGTTGTACCAGAAGTCGTACTGTCCGTCCACTTCGAACGTGGCGCCCTCGTTCACCTTCACAACGCCTTCCGAATTCGGATTGCAGCACGAGAACACCACGTTGTCGATCGTGTTCGCCTTGTCGCTCGACGTCGCAAGCTGACAGAACTGAAGCGTGTACGTTCCGGCCTTGTCGATCTCGACAAACCCTTCGCACGTTGAGTACGTGTCGGCCGAAGTGGTGACGGAGGCGATGGTCTTCGACACGCCATTGTGGATGAGGCGCAGTTCGGTGGTGGCGCCGGTGTATTTCGGCCGTCCGGTGTACTGGAAGTAGTAGTGATAGGTGCCGGGCGTCTTGACCTCGACGTCCTGCGAGGCATCGGCTGTGCCGCTGCCGTTGACCGTCTGCATGAAGAGCGCGTACTTTCCAACGCTGCGTCCGCTCGTCACCCATGTGCCGCTTGCCTTGGAAAGTCCGATTCTTGCAAAATTGGAGCTTGTCCAGCCAGGCATGTCGAAGTAGTTTCCGCCGTTCGCGTACGACCAATTGCCGCTGTTGTTGCCAATGGTGCTTTCATCGAAGTTCCAGTTCTCCAGCAGGTTGATCGTTCCAATCGGGAACTTCGGGCCTATCCACGCGGGCTTGACCATTCCCTCCTCAATCACGATCCCGCCCTTGAAGTCGCTCCCCGCAGTCGCCATCACAAGCGTGCCCCCGCCGGCCTTCGCCACTCTCACGTTGCCCTTCACCGATACGCCGTCGAGACTGAAGGTTGCGCCCTCGGGCACCTCGATGAGCAGCTCGCCCGTGGCGGCCGCGGAGTTCATCACCGTTGCGCCCACATGGTCGTCGCACACCACGCCAACCGTCTTCAGCACGTGTCCGTTCAGGTCAATCGTGGCGCCGCTCCTGAGCAGGATGCTTCCGAGCGAGCGCCAGTCGCAGTCGGCGTTGAGGGTGATGGTGTTCTCTCCGGACCCGAATGTGAAGTTCGCTGCGCTGAACGCGATCTCCGCTCCGCCGTTGATCGAAATCGCCATCGGCGTCTTCGTTCCGTTCACCGAGACGTCGCGCGATCCCTGCCCGCCCCAGGTGTCGCCGCAGACGATGGTGAAGCGATGCCAGCCTTCCGTCATCTCGCAGTCGGTCTCGGTCTTGGCCGTGTAGGTGCGGTTGAGCACCACCCACTCGCCGTCGACGGCGAAGCCGAAATAGTCGTCGAAGCTCTGCGTGATGTGCCAGCTGCCAGCCTGCGATGGGGCTATGTAGAACCATCCGTCGAAGCGCAGCTGCGACCAGTCGAGCCATGAATACTGCCACGCCGTGTTCTGTCCGTCGAGATTTGCGAGGCTTCCATTGCCATACGACACGTATTCGCCCAGCTTTATGTTGATGTAGCTGGTGTCTGGATAAGTGCTGTTGGAATACCGGTCGGCGCCGTAGAAGATGCGTCCCCACTTGGTCGCCTTCTGCTCAGCGCCGAACTTGATGCGCGCCCATGGCGTAACTGCGCCTTCGGGAACGCTGAGCGTGGTCGGCCCGTCGACGACGACCGTTGTGATGTCGCCGGGAACCGTGTTGTAGATGAGATCGCCGGACGCGTTCCAGCAGCTCCAGTTCGCGGGATCGAGGTAGTTCCCTTCCTCGCCGCCGCCAATCCATCTCGCGATGAAGGGACGGTCCGGCAGCAGCTTCACGGCCCAGAGCCCGTCCTCTCGCGCCGCAACTGCCACCTGCTTCGCTTCGATTGCCGCGCCTTTGCCTACGAATCCCTGAATCTGCGGCTTCGCGTTCCAGGAGGCCAGCAGCGTATCCTCCACGAAGGTTCGCTCGCCGATATCCACCGTCACCTCCGAACCGCTGAAGAACGTGGTTGTGGTGGCGTCGAAAGCATCAACCAGCCGGGAAAGGTCGAGCGTGGTGTTTATGTGGCCGTCGGCGCCAAGCGTCACCATGGGCTTCGCGGCGGAAGATCCATCCACGACGGCAGTCGGCGGCGCGTAGGCAGTGCGCACCGTGATCGCCGGCGGCGCGGCCTCCGTGCTGGAGTATTTGCCCGTCTCGGCGAACAGGAGAGAGCCGACAGTCGCTGGCCCCGCGCCGTCCTGCGCGAACACGCCGTTCACCTCGATTTCGCAGTCGGGCGCAGAAGGCGAATTGTGCCAGAACTCGAGCGTCGCGTCCTCTGCAACGACGATGCGTCCCGTGCCAGAGTAGGACATGTTGCCGGCGTTGAAGGTGGTGCCCGCATAAGTCAGCCTGTGGCCGTTCATATTCATCGATGTGGCTTCGTAGCCGTAGAAGAGCATCGCCCATGGCTCGGAGCCGCCGATCGTGGCGTCGCCCGCAAGAGCCAGATCCTGGAAGTAGCCGCGGTTGCCCACAGCCTCGCGCGGACTGCTCACCGTATCCGTGTTCACTAGCGCGCCCTTGCCGTCAGGACCGTTTCCGGCAAGGACGTAGTCGTAGTCCCAGTACGTGCGGCCCGCCACGTCGAACTGTCCACCCTCCTCGACGACGATCGTGGAGTACTGCGCGCCGCACGAGGCCACTCCTTCGCTCGGCACCTTCCTCACCACGCCCTCTTTCACGATCATCGACACGTTGCCGCTTCTGCGTCCACCTGCGCCGAATCCGGTGTTGGCCTTCGTCATGATCAGCTTGCCCTTGCCCGTCTTCTGGACGCGCATTCCGGCGCCGCCCGTGATCTCCACGTTGAGATTCTCGCTCGTCTCCCCCTCGGGCACGTTGACGTCCAGCACGCCTGCCGCCGTCACGGAGACGTTGTCGACCAGGAGACCGCGATCCGCCGCCGACGTTGTGCAGGCGATGCGTATCGTGTGCAGGCCGGCCTTGAGCTCCACATTCCCTTTCAGCGCTGTGGTTCGCCAGCCAAGGTCCGTCCAGGAGAAGACGGTGGAGCCGTCGATCTGCACATTGCCGTTGGTCTTGGCATAGTTCGTTCTGTTGTTCCACGTGGCGATGTTCATGCTCACTGCGCACTGCGTGTCCGCCGAGAGGAAGAACGTCTGGCTGATGGTGGAGCTTCCCTCGAGGAACGTCCAGTTCGAGCCATTGGCCTGCTCGTCGGCGTAGTCGTGGTTGTCCAGCAGAACATGCAGCGTTCCCGAGGCCGCCCATTCCTGCGGGGCGAGCCTGCCGTACGCGCCGCTCTCGACCACGTCTGCCTGGAAGTCGCCGTTCTTCAGCAGATTCCCGCCCTGCGCGGTCACTGTGCCCACGCCGTCTAGTCCCTTGATTCTGAACTTGTTGGCTCCGATGTCAAGCGTACCCGCCGCGAAGCCGCCTACGCCGGTGTTGTACATCATCGCCTTGTTCGCAAATGAACCCTCGCCTTCCTTGAACACCTTCACGCAGCCTGTGATCTCCACGCCGCTGTTGACGGAAGATGCGCCAGATGGCACGTCGACGTGCAGCTCGCATTCGGAACCGGAGGTCGTATCCACAACATCCGCGCCGCCCGTTAGAGGGGTGGACGTGTTGTTCGTCACAAATCCGCCGCTCACGCGGTCGTAGAGGCCAAGTTCGCCGTCCGCGACGCGCCTCACAGGCACGAAGTGGCACTTCAGCGCGCCGTTGCGGTCTAGCACCTTGAAGGAATAAAGCTTGTAGCTGGCCCAGTTGTCCATGACGGAATCCTTGTTCAGTCCAGTGCCGGACGTATGCGAAGCGAAGAGCGCTATCGGGCTGCCCGGAGTGAAAGAGCCCGCTCCCGCCATCGTTCCCGCATCGGTTCCGTTGACCTTGCAGGCAAGCGAGCTGAAATCCACCGAGACGGTGTAGTCAGTGTCTGCAACAGGCGCGAACACGTTTCCGCCCGAGATGTTGGTGTTGCGGTCGAAGCAGAACTTGCCGCTGATCAGGAAGCTCGTCATAGTATTGACCGTCGCGGAAGTGGCGCGCGAGCAGTAGAGGCACTGCGTTCCGCTGACGTTGGTGAAGTTGACCTTCATCTCGATGCGGTCCATGCAGGACGGCGTGAATCCGGTGTTCACCCATTGGCCGCCAGACGACTGGATGTACTCTATCGTCTGGTATTCGGCGGGGATCAGGGACGCGCCGGTGATGGTGCCGCTGCCATCGAGCTGCGAAACGTAGAGCTTGTGCCCGGCAAGATCAAGCACGCCGGCGTTGATCTTCGCGGCAAGTCCGCGCCAGTCGCAGTCGGCCGCAAGGCGAGCATCCTCAAAGACGACGCCGGCGCAGGCAAACGAGGAGCCGGCGGGAATCTGCGCCGCGAAGTCGCCGGCGAAGACTGCGAGCGTGCTGGCGTTGGGCAGCACCGGATTCCAGTTGCCGGCGTTCGTCGCATCGTCGTCGACCGCGCCGGTCCACACCGTCCTTGCAAATGCCGCCGTCGATCCAACGTCCGGCAGGACGTCGGGACCAGCAAGCACGCTTGCGGTCAGCTGCTCGTCCGTGAGCACGCCCCTCCATACGCGCACTTCGTCGTATGTGGCATTGGCGTCAAGGTCGGGGGTGTACTGCGAGTGGCCGAGATAGAACTTCGGCGAGACTATGTTGGCGAGGCGCCAGTCTGGCAAGTCGATCGCGCCCACGTGCTCAAGCGCGCCCGTGCTGGCATTGCGCCTCATCCAGCGCATGAACGTGGACCCATTGGAATTCACCTTGAACGTGACGGAGAGATGGTACGGCATGTCGATGGCATAGGTGGTGAGCGTGCAGTCGCACGCGAGGATCGAGGTGTTGGCCTTCTTGATCTCCACCCTCTCCTTTGTGGCGTCAGTGCCCTCACACCACGTCAGCGTGAGATAGTTCTGGTTGTCGGATCCGTAGTCCATGACGCGCGCCCAGTTCTTCACTGCGTTGTGCGTGACCCACAGCTCAAGCGTCAGCTCGTCGGCGTCTGGAGGAAGCATGTCCGTGCCGAGGTTCAGCGAACCGGCGCCATTGCCATCTCCGTACATCACCACGGCGCTGTTCGAGTCGTTGAAACTGACAGAAGAGCCAATGACCGTAGCGGACGTTCCACCCACAGAGTCGATGTAGTCCCCGCTGAAGCTCCAGCGGTGCGCAAGCGTTGGCGCCGCTGCATAAGCCATGCCGCACATGAACGTGGCGGCGATACAGCCAAACAACTTTCTCAACCTCATTTTCACACTCCATTCCATTGCAACCGGACGTATGGAAAATCCCCCACTTGAAGGATTACCCACCTCGCCTTCTGTTCACATTCTACCATTTCGGCTGGAGAGAGGTCAATTGTAAAGTTTCTGGTTTC
>JAFUDL010000015.1 GCA_017459225.1 Kiritimatiellia bacterium | reverse complement strand
GGTCGAGGTAGTAGATCGCGGTCTCGTCGCCGCGGCCCGTCTGGCGCACGCAGAGGAAATGGGCGTCGTCGATCGGATACGGGTCCGCATACTTGCGCGCTATGCCGCGCGTCGAGTCGAAGTCCTCGCGTCCGCCTGCGTGGATTCTCTCTCTATAGTCCGCGGGCCATGTGCGAAGCACCGGCTCCTTGCCGTCCACGCCGAGCGAACGGTCGATGATGCCGAGCGCGCCCCAGGGACGGTCGTGGCAGCTGCCGAGAACGGCGATAACCTGCGATGCGCTGGAGAGCGGGCGCGCGTTCACAACGCCGCCCGGCGAGGTGGTGTTGTTGCCCCAGTAGATGGCGTGGCGCGTGCCGTCGGGATTGCACACCCAGAGTCCCTGCGCGTCGCCGAAGTTGCGGTCAACGTACTCCCAGCGGTCGTAGAGCACGCGTCCGTCGGGCAGCATCGCCGAGTGGCCCTCGAAGAGCGTGGACTTTCCGATCTGGTGGATGTTCGCGCCGTCCGCCTTCATGCGGAATAGGTTGCACATGATGTGGCGGTTGCACATGCAGTACTTCGGTTCGCGCGTCGAGGAGAACACGATGTCGCCGTCGGCAAGCCACATGGGGTCGATGTCGGATACGCCCTTCGCGCGCGTGAGCTGCTTGAGTTCGGAGCCGTCGGCATTGACCGTGTAGATGTGGTAGTCGTCGTCCTTGCCGTTGCGCATCGAGAAGATGATCCGCCTTCCGTCCCAGTCCACCTCCGGATCGCGTACAGTGCGGCCGGCAATTTCTGGCACCACGTCGCGGCGCGCGCCGGTGCTCAAGTTCAAGGCGCGCATCGCGCCCTGCGTGCGGTAGCTGCGTTCGTTGATCTCGCCGCACTGGATGATGGTGGCGGTGTTGTGGTGGTCGCGTGCCCACCTGGCGTGCGTGGTGTAGATCATCTCGCGCCCGGCGAGGAGAGGATTGTCGGTCACTAGGGCCTTGCGCAGAAGCGCCTCGAGCGCCTTCGTCTTGCCGCGGCCAGGGGCCTTGACGATCTTCTCGAGGGCGGCTAGGTGCGAGGCGGCGGGATAGGAGGAATCAATCTTGCCGAGTTCGCGTATGGCCGCCTCGGCGTTCTCCGCGGCGCCGCCGGGAAGGAACGAGCGCTCGTCGAAATCCGAAGCGACGATGGTTCCGTCAAACGTCACGTCGTCGATCGTCAAGTGGCACCAGCCACTCGTCACGTTGTCCGTCACGCGGAAGAAGACGTCCTTGCCCACCGCCTGCGGAACGTTCCACTTGACCGTCCGCATCGGTTCGCCGTTCTCGCCCGCGGCGGAGGCAATCACCTTTCCGGTCATTCGGTCGACGAGCGCGAACGATGCAAATTGGCCGCCGCCGATCTTGAACGTCACCTCTGGACCCGTCAGGCGAACCGTAGGCGATTCGATCACGCCGGTCTGCTTGTCGTCCGGACGGTTGTGCTTGTTCTCGAGGGTTGAAAGGAACCACTTGCCGCCGTTCGTGTACGGCTTGCCCGTGTTGTGCTCCTTCGCAAGGTTGGTGACGGGCCTCTCGAACGCGCCCTCCACCACCTTCCATCCCTGGAGGTCGCCGGTCTCGAAGTCAAACCGCACCTGCGCCCCAGCGCACGCGCCATAAACGCACACAGCCGCAAAAGCGGCACATGTCACTTTGTCAAACATCATTGCCGATTCCTCCTCCTACATCCGTTCCATGTCGCGCTTGATGGCCTTCTGCTTCAGCGCGTCGCGCTTGTCGTGCAGGGCCTTTCCGCGGCATACGCCAAGCTCAAGCTTGATGCGGCCGTTCTTCAGATAAAGTCTCAGCGGAATGAGCGTGAGCCCCTTCGCCTCTGTCTTGAGACGAAGCTGCTCAATCTGCTTGCGGTGCACCAGCAGCCTGCGGTTACCCTGCGGCTTGTGGTTGAACCTGTTGCCGAACGTGTAGACGGGGATGTTCATCGCCACCACGTACAACTGCCCTCCAAGCACTGCGCCGTAGGCTCCGGCAAGAGAAGCCTCTCCGTGGCGCACCACCTTCACCTCGGTGCCACGCAGTTCAATGCCGCACTCGATCTTGTCGAGCACGGCATAGTCGTGATAGGCGCGGCGATTGACGGCGAAGTCGCCAGGCGCGGTCTTCTTCTTCTCGGCCACAGGCCCCTCCGTCGTCCATCAAGACGACATTACTCGAAAATGCTCTTGGAGGCGGCGTGCTTCTGCCAGCGGGTCTTCGCGTCCTCAGCCTTGGCGATGGCGTCGAAGTCGATTTCGCTGATGAGCCTGCCCTCCGCGACCTCGCGGAGCGCCGTATCCACCTTGTCCTCGTCAGGTGAGAGCGGCTTCACAAGCGGCTTCTCGCCGCCAATGAGCTGCTTCGTCCGCTTCGAAATCAGGTTCACGAGAACCGGAATCGAAGGGATGCGTTCATGGGCCTTTTTGAGATATTCGGTGTTCATTATGTCTCCGCGTAAGTTTCTTTTCCTCGAAAAGAGTTAAGTATTATACAACTTTTCGGGGCAGAGCGCAAGGGGTGCGCACAAAGAAAGTGACAAGAAATGACAAAAAGTACGAAAACCGCCCTCTCAGATGCGTTTTAACACGTATTCGGCCGTTCCCAGCTTCATACGCTCTCCCTCTGCGATGGCATCCTGCCAGCGGGTGGAGGGATGCATGGTCGCAAAGAGGTCGCCGTGGGTGTCCTTTCCGGCAAGGCAGCTTGCGGGGTTCACCGGCGCCGCATTGCAGAGGTCTGTGCACGCCTTGTCGAGCGCCACCGGGTCGAGCGAAGCGGCCATGCCGATGTCGCCCACGAGAGGAACGTCGTTCATCGCATGGCAGTCGCAGTGGGGAGACACGTCGCAGACGAACGATACGTGGAAGCAGGGCTTCCCGCGCACCACCGCGGCGGCGTATTCGGCGATCTTGCCCTGCATCACGGTGCAGGGCTCGCCGAAGTCGCTCATGATCGCGTCGCGGTTGCACACGCCTATGCAGCGGCCACAGCCCACGCACTTCGCGGGGTCGATATTGGCCTTGCGCCCCTTTCCGAGCGTGCATGCTTCGTGCGCGCACTCCTTCGTGCAGCGGCCGCAGCCCACGCACTTCTCCTGATCCACAGTGGGATGCACAGAGGAGTGCATGGCCTTCTTGCCGCGGCGCGAGCCGCCGCCCATGCCGAGGTTCTTGAGCGCGCCGCCGATGCCTGTCATCTCATGGCATTTGAAGTGGTTGAGGGAGATCACCACGTCAGCATCCACAAGCGCGCGGCCGATGTACGCCTCCTTCACGTACTTGCCGTCGGGCAGGGGCACAACCGCGTCGTCCGTGCCGCGCAGACCGTCCGCGATGATCACGTGGCAACCGGTGGAGAATGGCGAGAAGCCGTTTTCGTACGCGGCAGTGATGTGCTCGAGCGCGTTCTTGCGGCGGCCAACGTAGAGCGTGTTGGCGTCCGTGAGGAACGGATGGCCGCCCTGCTCCTTCACGAAGTCTGCGAGGGTCTTTGCCCAGTTCGGACGCAGATACGCGAGGCACCCCGGCTCGCCGAAGTGCGTCTTGATCGCCACAAGCTTGTCGGCCAGGTCGATCTTTCCAAGCCCTGCCGTTTTAAGAAGCCGAGTGAACTTCTGCTGCAGATTCTCCGAATCCGAGCAGCGGAAGTCTGTGAAAAATACTGTTGCTTTCTTCATGGGCAAAGATTATAGCATATTTAGCGCCCAGTGCCTAGTACCCAGGTTTCCAGTCCCGGGGTTCGGGTGTCGAGTTTGCATGAACCACAAAACCAGAAACTAGAAACCCGAAACTTCGAAACCTCGAACCTAGTACAACTTCCGCCCGTACACGAGGATCTTGCCGAAGTGGAAGAACTCTTCCTTCGCGTCTGGCGTGCGCGCCACCTTCACGTAACGTGCACGACGAGATGGTGTGATGGGAATGCGGTATTCCTGTTCAAGCTTGTCGGTGTGGAACACGTTCGTCCAGGTTTTACCGTCCTCTGACGTCATCACGTCGAACGGCACCTGGCGGTGGGCATTCTGACCAGACTTGTTGAGCAGGAACACGCCCGTCACCTGCGCGTCGCCCGGCAGCTCCACCATGGCCCATGGAGCGGTATCTTTCGCCGTGTGAAAGGTGGTCAAGTCGTTCGGATGACTCGGGTTCGGCTTTCGCGAGGAGTCGATAGCGCGGGCGTATAGCTCTGGCTTGTCCCAGTTTGACGTCGTTGACGTGGTGAGCATTCCGCCCGCAGACAGCAGCCGCCCTCCAAAATCGCTCTCTGGATAGCGCGGCGCATGTGGATCCATTGGATTCAGGCGTTCGAAAAGGCCCGCCACTGTTCTGAACACGGCAAAGTCCTTCGTCTTCACCGCGGCGGCCATCATGCCTCTGCAGTCGATTGCGGTCCCGCCCGACTTGCCGCGTCCGCACACGCTCTCCACCAACTTCACGAACTCCCCTGCCTGCGCGGCGTTCTTGAGATACATCTCCGCGCCCCATCCCAGCACTTCGGCGAAGACGGGACGGCCGATCTGCGCGGTGAGAGCGGCCTTGAACATTCGCCTCGCGAGTTCGTCGTCGTTTCCGATGATCTTCGCCTGGCGCCTCAGAAGTCCCTTCACGTCCATCTCCTCGCGCGTGGGCGTGTTGGTGGGCTGCGGAAGCATCGCATAGAGGCGCGCAAGCTCGTCGACGGCGCGCTTAGGCCCCGCGTTGCGGTCCTTCGCGATTCGTGCGAGGTTGTCGTTGACCACGTCCCATGTGGCCTGCCTTCCATCAGGCATGGCCCGTGCGAATGCGCGCATGAACGCAGAAGTGGCTTCGACGCCGGCATTGGAGCGCGCCAGCCACGCGGAGTATTCGCGCCACGCGCCAAGGTGCTTCGGCTGCGCCTTCACAGCGAGGCGGTGCCAAGCCTCCACTGCGGATGAGGACGCGCCGCCGTCTTCAGCGAGTCGCGCCATCCATGTGAGGCGGTCGGCCTGCAGCTGCGATTCACGGTCGGCATACGAGCGCTCGATCGCGTCCAGATACGTGAACGCGTGCCCCCAGAAGCAATAGTGGGCAGTGGTGTATCTGCCGACGTAGTTGTGGATGTTCCAGCTTCCGTTCGCGCGCCGACGGTTGTAGGCGCAGTGCCCGGGCTGCCCGCCTGTCGTCGCCATAAGTCCGTGCGCATTGGCGCTGAGCGCGCCGAAGGTGGAGAGCGCGCCGCACACGCCGCCCACTCGCGGACGCAGCGACCAGCTCGGCCAGTCGCAGTCGCGCCAGGGCCTGTAGTACCTCGGGCCGTGTATGGACTCGCCGAAGCAGTTGTGCAGCCTGTACGGAACGGCGTTCAGAGCGCCGCCGTAGCTGTCGGTGCGGTAGTTGAAGTGCTGGTTTAGATACAGCAGGTTCGCCGCGTCAAGGATGCGTCCCACCGCAAAGAGCCATTCGCGCACGCTCTGGCCGTAGGCGGACTTGTGGAGCCGCCCGGCGCGCGCGAGGAACATGTATGCCGCATACGCGCGCACGAAGTGCCCCGCCTCGCTTTTCGCGGACGTGTTCAGCGCGATCGCCGTCGCGACCCGTCGCGCGAGGCCTCCTGCGAGGATCTCGCCCCTTGAGTCGTTCCAAACGAGCTCGAAGAGGTTCGTGAACGCGGCCGCAGGCGCTTCCACCGGACCCGATGCGAAGAACTCCTCCAGCCATTCCTCGTCCTGCAGGAACTTGTTCGCGAACGCACGCCCCCCTTCCAGCGCCAGCACCGACTGCAGCGTGTTCGTGCCGATCTCGTGTATCGCCCATGAGCGCACAAGCGCGCGCCGCTCGTCGGGCGTGAACACTCCGCGCTTCGTGAACGCCGGCGCGAGCTTGCGACGCTCGCGCGCGTACAGCTTCGCCGCCGCACCTGGCGGCGCAGGCTTCGCCGCGGCCACATGCGGCCTTATCGGCATGTCAACGATGCCCCTGCCGTACTTCACCGCGGCCGCCCTGTTGGTCGAAGCAGGCGGCACGCTTTCGCCGAACTCGGCGTCGTTCAGATACCCCTGCGCCGCCCAGCCACAGAGAGTGCCCGGATCCGCCCTGTAGACGGCGCGCAGCAGCTCGCGGGCACGTGCCTTCTTTTCGGGGCGCTTCCGCAGGAACGCAAACTCCGCCATGTCGATG
>JAFUDL010000213.1 GCA_017459225.1 Kiritimatiellia bacterium | reverse complement strand
TCTTCAACGCTGCGGACGCTCTTGCCATGAAATTTTCCGGCTCGCATTCTTTGCGCCACAGAGTCGCGGAAAAATGATATAATCTTAGGAGTTTTTGACCTGCGCGGCGAAGTTCGTCGCCAAAAAAGAAAGGAAAACGGAAATGAAGCGTGTGGTTCTCGCTGTCGCGGCTGCCGTGGCGGGATTCGTGTATGCGGAGGAGCCCAAAGCGATGCCAAGGAAGGTGGAGCCGCCCAAGGGGGGCGAGGCGGAGGTTGCCGCGCCGGTGATAGTGGAAAGAGGCGACCCGCTGTTCTGGGGCTTCGGGAACTACGGCATATACTCCGGCTACCAGCTCTACGGATCGCTGCTCAATTCCGAGCCCACGCTCCAGGGATATCTCGAGGCAAACTTCAACCTCTCGTGGAACCAATGGGAGTTCGGTTATCTCGGCATCGGCGTGTGGAGCAACACCGACCTCACCGACAAGCGCCGCGACCTTTACGGAAAGGCGTTCAACGAGTGGGATCCCAACATCCACTGGGGCAAGACGTTCTGGTTCGACGACGACCGCAAGTGGGGCCTCGACTACCGCACGACCTTCGTGTGGTACTACTACCCCCACGGACGCGGCCACGACCGCAACACGCACGGCAAGAGCCACTTCCAGTACGGCCACGACACCATGACCACCATGGACTGGAACCACTACTTCGAGTTCAAGAACCCCTATCTCAACCCGTTCGTGAACTGGGTGCACGAATACCACGAGAACAAGGCCAACCTCTGGGAAATGGGCATGAAGCGCACATTCGTGCCGATTGACAAGCTCTCCATCACCCCGCAGATGGTGTGGACGTACCGCAGCCACCGCTACAACTGGTGCTTCCCAACGGCCGGCTGGACGGAGGTCCACGGCTCTGGATTCGCCACCACCAAGATCGGTGTCGATGCCCTCTACGAAATTACCCCCAACATCGGCATTTTCGCGAAGGTGTACTGGTGCCACGTCTACGACCACTCGCTGCGCGCGGCGGCCGAGCATGGCAGCGGCGGCGACTACGGCCAGTACAAGGACTTCGCATGGGGCGGCGTGGGCATAGCCGTGAAATTCTAAGGAGCCAGCAATGACAACCGTCGTCAACCACCCTCTGGTGGACCACCGCATGGCCTACATGCGCGACGTCGCCACTCAGCCCAAGCTCTTCCGCGAGCTCGTGAGCGAGATAACCACCTTCCTCGCGTACGAGGCGCTGAAAGACCTCGCCACCGAGGAGGTCCCGATTCAGACCCCCTTGACTAAGACCGTGGGCCGGAAGGTGGCCGAGGACATCGTGCTCGTGCCCATCCTGCGCGCCGGCATGGGAATGCTCGACGCCATGCTGCACGTGCTGCCATACGCCAAGGTGGGCGTGCTGGGCATGCAGCGCAACGAGGAGACCGCCGAGCCCGTGCCGTACTACGCCAAGGTGCCACCGGCCAAGGGCCACGAGCTTGCCATAGTGATCGACCCGATGTTCGCCACGGGCGGCAGCGCGGTTGACGCCGTGTCGCAGCTGAAGAAGCTCGGATACAGGAAGATAATCTTCCTCAACCTCGTCTCGGCCCCTGAGGGCATCGAGAACTTCGAGAGCCACCATCCAGACGTGCCGGTGTTCACCGCCGCAAAGGACGAGCGCCTGAACTCGCACTTCTACATAGTTCCCGGGCTTGGCGACGCAGGCGACCGCATATTCGGCACGCTCTGAGGAGCATTGAGCAATGAAGAGCCTTGAATCCTACATCCGCTCGATTCCCGACTTCCCGAAGCCCGGGATCGAGTTCCGCGACGTCACCGGAATCCTCGACAGCGCCGACGGGCTTCGCCTGGCCATAGACCAGCTGGCCGACCGCCTCGAGGGCGTGGCGTTCGACGCCGTCGTGTCGATGGAGTCGCGCGGCTTCATCTTCGGAATGCCGCTGGCGTACAAGCTGAACAAGTCGTTCGTGCCGGTGCGAAAGCCCGGAAAGCTGCCGCGCGAGACGGTTTCCGCCTCCTACGAGCTGGAGTACGGCACGGACGCTCTTGAGATGCACAAGGACGCGCTCAGGCCTGGCGCGCGGGTCGTCGTTGTGGACGACCTGCTCGCGACCGGCGGTACGGCCGAGGCATGCGCGCGGCTTGTCGATGCCGTGGGGGCGAAGGTGGTGAAGATGCTCTTCGTCATGGAGCTGGAGGGATTCGCCGCCCGCTCCAGCAAGCTCGCCGGCCACGACGTGGACGCGCTTGTGCGCTATCCCGGAAAGTAGACCGTTCCCGTGACTTTCGCGACTGTAAAATTCAGGTCCTTCCTCCCCGCCGCGACGTTCGCGATGGCGGCCGAGTTCCTCATGGGGCTCTCCGATTCGGTCATCTGCGGACAAATCCTCGGCGAGACCGGACTAGCGGCCGTCAACTTGATGCAGGGTGTGTTCGAGATCGTCACGTTTGTGGGGATGATGGCCACCGTGGGCACGAGCGTTCTCTTCGCGACGGAGCTAGGCGCATTGCACGTGCGCCGTGCGCGTGGCTACTTCACGCTCGGGGGCCTCTCTTCGATTGTGCTGGGTCTGATGATCGCGGCCGTGCTTGCGCTCGTGCGTACTCCGGTGATCGCGGCGTTTGGCGCGTCGCCGGAAGTGTCGGCCATGACGTCGTCGTACTGGCTGTACTATCTCCCGGCCGCGGCCATGCAGCCTGTGGCCTTTTTCCTCGGCACGATGTGCTACACCGACGGCGACGCGAAGCTCTCCTTCGTTTCCTACATCGTGCAGTTGGGCGGGAACTGCCTGCTTTCCGTGCCGCTGACCATGGCCTACGGCGCGGCAGGGTGTGCCATAGGCACTGGACTCGGCGCGTTTCTGGCGATCGTCGTCCTGTTGTTCCATTTCCGCAGGAAGGGATGCATGCTCGGTTTTTCGCGGCATTTTGCGGCGCCAGACCTTCTGCGGATGGCCCGCACCTCCTTCGGCGACGCCAGCAAGAACATGGGCAAGTCCATATTGATGTTCGCCCTCAACGCCTATGTGATCGCGCAGTTCGGCTCTCAGATGCTGCCGGTTCTTGCGGTGGTGGTGATGACCATCGGCATATCCGAGGTGTTCGACGGCGTGGCGAACGCCGCCCAGCCGCTTGCGAGCGTCTACATAGGCGAGAGGAACACGTTCCTGACCAAGCGCGTGATGCGCGTGGCGCTGGTTACGGCGATAGTGGAGGGATGCGGCGTCATGCTGCTTCTGCTTGCCTTCCCCGACCTGATGCTTCTCCTGGCCGGCGTGAGCGATGCGGCCACGGTATCCGAGGCGCGCATTGCCGTGAGGCTTGTCTCGGTTGCGCTGACGGGCCTTGCGCTCGTGCTGCTGTTCAACTCCTACTACGTCTTCATCAAGCGCGAGGTGCTCTCCACCGTGCTGACGCTGGCGGCTGTGCTCGTGGCGCCGCTTGCGCTCTTCCCCATCGGCGGTTCGATCTGGGGGGCGCGCGGCGTATGGCTTGCGCTCGGCCTTGCGCCAGGGATCGCCATCGGCCTTTTCGCATTGTGCCTGCTGGCCTATGGAGGTCGCAGCCGCTTCCCGTTCCTTCTGCCGGTCGGCCGTGAGGACGCCCTGCGCGTCTTCGACCTTGAGCTAGAGCCTGTGGCCATCTGCGCCACCTCGGCGGCCGTGGCGGAGCATCTTGCGGAGAATGGCGTTGACGCGCGCCGCGCGTCGAAGGCGGCCCTCCTCGTGGAGGAGGCGCTTATGGTCGTGCGCGACCGCAACGCAGGCAGGCTCATAAGGGCCGAGGTGACGATCGATCTGGGCGACGGACTTACGCTGTTCATCCGCGACGACGGCGAGATATTCGACATCACGGATGCGGATGCGAGGGTCTCCTCGCTCCGTAGCTATCTCGTTTCCAACCTGATGACGGCGATCCCCAGCCGCCGCAACCTCACCACAACCGGATTCAACCGAAACGTGTTCAAACTATGATGAGACATTTCATGCTTCTTGCGCTTGCCGCACTTGCAGGCTGCTCGGACAGGTCCGGGCGGCAGGCGGTCGATCCGCGTATCGCGGACGCGTCGCGTCCGCTGGTGTTCTTGACAAATCCGGAAGAGCCTCCCTGCTCCTACGTCGACGCCTCCGGGCAGATCGCGGGGAGCGACGTCGCCCTTGCGAGGCGCATCGCCGCGAAGATGGGGCGTAAGCTCGCCGTCGAGGGCGTTCCGTTTCCCAGGATACTGCCGCGTCTCAGGGAAGGAACTGCGGATTTCGCCATCTCGACCATCACCATAACGGAAGCGCGGCGCCGCGACGTGGATTTCTCAGAGCCGTACAAATCTGGCGGCGGATGCTTTCTCTACCATGCGAAGGGGCGCAGGCCGCGCATGTCGCAGCTCGCCTCGTTCCGCGTGGGCGTGGAGACGGACTCCTCCCACGACCTCTACCTCTGCTTCCACGGATGCGACCCGGTGCGCTTCGACGGCCTTGCGGACTCTATCGCCGCGCTGGAGAAGGGCGAGATCGACGCCGTGTTCTTCGACGCCATCCAGCTGAAGTCGTATGCGGAAAGATCCGGCGGAAGGCTTGCGGTCACGCCGCAGGTGACGCGCGAATTCTACGGCGTCGCCGTGGACAAGCGGCGGCCCGACGTGCTCGCGGCGGCCAACGCCGTCATCGCCGGGGGAGGTGCGGAATGACCGAACGCCGCAGCCTCAACATCAAGCTCGTCCTGAGCGTGGTCGCGGCCTTCGCGCTCTCGATGGCGTTCACATGGTTCCTCCACGGATGGCTCTCCGAGCGCGACGCCTACGCGCTCATCGACCGCGCGTTCGAGAACGTCGAGGACGAGATCAAGGACTGCGTGGACGAACGGCTCGTGCGCCAGTGCATGGCGGTGCGCGAACGGCTCGAGGAGGGCTATCCGCAGGACGTCGCGTCGCTCCAGGCGCTTGCGCGCGAGATGCGCGTCACCGAGATAAGCGTGGCGGACTCGAAGGGCGACGTCGTGGGCTCCTCCGAGCCGGACTATCTGGCCGGCCCGGGAAAGCCCGCGTTCAACTTCGCCACGGCCGGCGGAAAGGCCGAGGACATGATGTGCCTGGTGACGGGGGACGAGACCGAATACTGCCAGCCGTTCCGCGGAAACACCGCGAACGGGGCGTGGCGCAAGTTCGTGGGCGTGTGGAGGCCGGAGGGCGGTTTCGTGGAGATCGGATGCGACGGCGCCGCGCTGCGCGGGCTTTCCCGAGCGTCCATCGTGGACCTCTTCCGTAACTGGCGCGTGGGAGGGAAGGGCGGAATCGTCGTCACCACGGCCCCGGGGCTGGTCCTCTCCGACTACGTCGAACCCAACCGCGAGGGTTCGCAGTGGATCGATCCCGACGACACGTTCTACTGGAAGCGCAAGGAGATTGAGAGCTTCCCAACGTACGTGATGGTGCCGAAGGACTCCGCCGCCGTGCAGCGCGACGTTCTCGTGGGCGCCACGGCCGCGTTGAACGGGGCGGCGCTCGTGTTCGTGGCGCTGCTCGTGGGCATCGTCATATCGGCTTTCGTACGCCGCCAGATGCGCCTGCAGGCTGCGAAGGAGCTCGAGATGGCGAAGGACATACAGCTCGCGGCGCTGCCGAACGTGTTTCCGCCGTTCCCGGACGAGACGCGCTTCGACATCTGGGCGTCGATGGAGACGGCGAAGGAGGTGGGAGGGGACTTCTACGACTTCTACTTCACCGGGCAGGACCGCGTTCTGTTCCTTGTGGCCGACGTCAGCGGAAAGGGCGTTCCCGCCGCGATGTTCATGATGCGCGCGAAGACTCTCATCAAAAGCATCGCGCAGACAGGCAAGCCGCTGGCGCAGGTGTTCGACGAGGCGAACGAGGCGCTGTGCGAGGGCAACTCGTCCAACACCTTCGTCACCGTGTGGGCCGGCGAGATCGACACGCGCACAGGACACGTGACATACGTGAACGCGGGGCACAACTTCCCCGTGCTGCTGCGCGGCGGCAAGGCGGAGTTCCTCAAGTCGCGGCCTTCGCTCGTCCTTGGCGCAATGCCGGGCATCTGCTATCGGGCCGGCGAGCTGCAGCTGGCGCCGGGCGATGCGATCTACCTCTACACGGACGGCATCGTCGAGCAGCCGGACGCGTCAGGAGAGCTTTACGGTGATGCGCGGCTCCTGAACCTGCTCTCGGCCCGCGACTATCCGCGCAACGCCGCCCTCGCGGCGGTGGTTGAGGACGTGCGCCGCCATGCTGCCGACGTGGAGCAGGCCGACGACTGCACGCAGCTCGTCATCCGCTACCACGGCGAGCCGCCGGCAGACGGCGGAACGCCGGAACCATCTTTGAAATAGGGGAGAAGCCATGGAAGTCAAGACAAAGACAGAAGGAAGCAAGCTGACCATCGCGGTCAGCGGACGCGTTGACACGGTCACGGCGCCCGAGCTCGAGGCGGCCCTCAAGTTCGGGGATGCCACGAGCGTGGTGATCGACCTCGGGAACGTGCCGTACATGAGCTCGGCGGGGCTGCGTCTGCTCCTTTCCTCCCACAAGACGATGCTCGGGAAGGGGGGCGAGCTGCAGATCGCCAACGTTCAGCCGTCCGTCAAGGAGGTGCTAGCCATAACAGGCTTCTCCGATATCTTCAATCTGGCGTAAGGCGGACAGAAAGGCGGCGTCGAGATGAACGACATCAAGGAAGCAATCAGCAAGCTGGAGAAGTCCATCCTCGAGGACGGCAAGGTCGACCGCGCAGAGGCGCAGATACTCCTTGCGTTTGCGAAGTCCCTCGCGGCGGACAACGCCGAGATGGCGGAGTTCTTGAAGATACTGGAGGATGTGCTGGAGGACGGCGTAGTCACGCCCGACGAGTCCATACGCATCGGCGCGTACCTCAAGTGGCTCACGCGCGAGGCGGAGTCCAGCGAGCCCGAGACCGGCTTCTTCGGCCGTTTCTTCAAGCTTAAGAGAAACCGCACCACGGTCAAGACCGAGGTGGTGGCCGGCATAACCACGTTCATGACGATGGCGTACATCCTCGCCGTGAACCCGAACATCCTGTCGGCGGCGGGTATTCCGCGCGGCGGCGTGTTCATGGCGACCGCTATCGCCGCCGTGGTGGGCACGCTCCTGATGGCGTTCATGTCGAACTACCCGTTCGTGCTGGCGCCGGGCATGGGGCTCAACGCGTTCCTCACGTACGGCGTGGTGCTGGGGATGGGCTACAGCTGGCAGTTCGCGCTTCTCGCGGTGTTCGTGGAGGGTCTCGTTTTCCTCGCGCTGTCGCTCACGCCGGTGCGGGAGGGAATATTCAACGCCATCCCGTTCTGCCTGAAGAAGGCGGTAGCGGCCGGAATAGGCTTGTTCATCTGCCTTATTGCGATGAAGACGGCCGGGATCGTCGTTGCCAACCAGGCCACGCTGATCTCGCTTGTGAAGTTCCGCGAGGTCTCCTTCCACACGCACGGGATATGCGCCGTTCTGGCGCTCGTCGGCACGGTGTTCACCGGTTTGATGCTCGTGTAGGGCCTCAAGGGCGCGATACTCTTCGGCATCCTCTTCACATGGGGCTTGGGCATGGCCGCGCAGGCGTGCGGCGTGTATGTGCCGGACCCTGCAAACAGCTTCTTCTCGCTCTATCCTGACTTCTCGGTCAAGGGCCTCGCGCAGAACTTCACCGAGTTCGGCGGCACTGTGGGCGCGCTCTTCAACCCCGACGCCTGGACGTTCACGAAGGACGGTGCCGTCGTAAAGTCCGGCTGGACGCTCGTCAAGACGCTCGACTTCTTTGTGGTGATGTTCGCGTTCTTCTTCGTGGACCTCTTCGACACCCTGGGCACTCTCATCGGCGTCTCGATGAAAGGCGGGTTCCTCGACAAGGAAGGCAGGCTGCCGCGCATCTCCGGCGCGCTTTGCGCCGACTCCATCGCCACCTCCGTCGGCGCGGTGTTCGGCACCTCCACCACGACGACGTTCGTAGAGTCGGCATCAGGAGTCATGGCAGGCGGCAAGACCGGTCTCACCGCGGTCACATCGGCCACGCTCTTCGCGCTCGCCATCGTGTTTGCGCCAGTGTTCCTCGCGATTCCCGGATTTGCGACGGCCCCCGCGCTCATCATAGTCGGCTACATGATGCTTTCGTCGTGCGCCGACGTGAACTGGGGCGACGCCGGCGAGGCCGTACCCGCGTTCCTCGCCGTCGCCGCGATGCCGTTCACGTACTCGATATCGGAGGGCATCATGTTCGGCGTCATCGCGTACACGGTGATCAACGCCTGCGCCGGAAACTTCAGGCGCATCCACTGGATCATGTACGTTCTCACGGCCCTCTTCATCGCGAAGTATGCGCTGATGTAATGGTATTCCCCGGCAAGGACTAGCATCGAGAATCTTTGAAGCAGGTGAATCGTCAACGCGCAAAGGAGTAAAGCAATGGCCACACAAAATGCAAGCTCGTGGACGCTGGCGCAGCTGTTAGTGGCTGCCGAGCGCTTCACGTTCGAGGACGGCAGGGCGGACATAAACGAGGCCAAGGCGCTGATCGGCCTCGTGCATCCGTTTGCCGAGATGGATACGGATCTGGCAGCCTTCGAGAAGCTGCTCGTGGCAATAGCCGAGGATGGCGTCGTCACGGACGAGGAGTCCGCCGATCTCGCAGCGGCCATCGCCAACCTACGCAAGAAGCTCCAATCGTCCGACGCAGTCTACGACGCGCGGACGCTCGGCCTTCCAAAGATGGGCATACTCGGCGTGCAGCACATGTTCGCCATGTTCGGTGCGACGATTCTCGTGCCGATACTGACGGGCCTCTCGCCCAGCGCCACCTTGCTGTGGGCGGGCCTTGGCACGCTGCTCTTCCATCTCGTCACCAAGCGGATCGTGCCGGCGTTTCTGGGATCGTCGTTCGCCTATCTCGCCGGCTACTTCACGCTCGCGGGCCTGGCGGGCACGGCTGGATACGAGAACTGCTCGAAGCAGGTCATGCTCCAGTACGCATGCCTCGGCGTGGCGTCGTCGTCGCTCGTCTACTTCATCGTGGCCGGATTCGTGAAGGCGTGCGGAGTGAAGACGGTGATGAAGTTCTTCCCGCCTGTGGTCACAGGCCCGATCATCGTCGGAATCGGGCTTGTGCTCGCGCCTGTCGCCATCAACAGCTGCACTACCTGCTGGCCTGTGGCAATTGTTGCGATCATTACGGTGATCGCGTTCTCGATCTTCGGGCGCGGCATGTTCAAGATCATTCCGATACTGATGGGCGTCGTGTTCTCGTATGTGGCGGCCGTGATCTTCGGCAAACTCGGCTGGTGCGACGCGATAAACTACAAGGCAGTGTCCGAAGCGGCGTGGGTCGGGTTTCCCGTGAAGATGGAGAACACGGTGTTCCCGCTCCTTTCAAACCCCGACTGGGGCAAGATCCTCAGCGCAGTGGCCATCGTCTTCCCGCTTGCGTTCGCGACGATAATGGAGCACGTGGGCGACGTCTCGGCCATCAGCTCCACGGTGAAGCGCAACTTCTTCGAGAACCCAGGCCTGCACCGCACGATGCTGGGCGACGGCCTCGCCACGTGCCTTGCCTCGCTCTTCGGAGCCCCGGCAAATACGACGTACGGCGAGAACACCGGCGTTCTCTCCCTTTCCCGCGTGTACGATCCGAGGGTCATCCGCATAGCCGCATGCCTTGCGATCCTCGTCTCGTTCTGCCCGAAGTTCTCCACGTTCATCGGCACCATCCCCGGCGCGACGATCGGCGGCGTGTCGTTCATCCTCTACGGAATGATCTCCGCAGTCGG